>JAGWMU010000191.1 GCA_028873095.1 Pseudomonadota bacterium
CTGATGGCGCGCGTGCTGCGGGTGCAGAACAAGGTGTTCTACACGATCGGTTCCAGCGGCCACGAGGGCAACGCGATGGTGGCGCGGCTGACCCGGCACACCGACCCGGCGTTCCTGCACTACCGCTCCGGCGGCTTCATGGCCGAGCGTTTCCGCAAGCTGCCGGGGATGGACCCGGTGATGGATTCGGCGCTGTCCTTCGCCGCCAGCATGGAGGACCCGATCTCCGGCGGCCGCCACAAGGTATGGGGCAGCAAGCCGTTGTGGGTACTGCCGCAGACCTCGACCATCGCCTCGCACCTGCCCAAGGCGCTGGGCACCGCGGTGGCGATCGAGCAGGCCGGGCGGATCGGCCATCAACTGCCGATTCCCGCGGACAGCATCGCGATCTGCTCGTTCGGCGACGCCTCCAGCAACCATGCCACCGCGCAGACCGCGTTCAACGCCGCGGCATGGACGGCCTACCAGCAGCTGCCCGCGCCGGTGCTGTTCGTGTGCGAGGACAACGGCATCGGCATCTCGGTGAAGACGCCGGCCGGCTGGGTGGCCAGCAACTTCCAGCACCGTTCCAACCTCGACTATTTCTTCGCCGACGGCCTCGACCTGGCCGAAGGCTATGCCCAGGTGCAGCGCGCGGTGGAGCATTGCCGCCATACCCGGCGACCGACTTTCCTGCACCTGAAGACCACCCGCGTGATGGGCCATGCCGGCACCGACTTCGAGATCGAGTGGCGCAGCGTCGAGGAGCTCTTCGCGGTCGAGTGCTCCGACCCGCTGCTGCGCTCGGCCGGCATCGCGCTGGCGTCGGGCCTGTACGCGAAGGACGAACTGCTGAATCTCTACGAGGCCACCCGCAAGCGCTGCTTCGCCGCCGCCGAGGACGCGGATGCGCGCCCGCGGCTGACCTCGCTGGCCGAGGTGATCGCGCCGCTGGCGCCGTACACGCCGGCCGCGGTGCAGGCCGAGGCGGAGCGGGCCGACTACGCCGAGCAGCGCCTGGCGGTGTTCGGCGGCGAGGCGAAGCTGCCGGAAAACCTGCCGCCGCGGCACCTGGCGATCCAGATCGGCCAGGCCCTGCACGACCTCATGGCGAAGTATCCCGAGGCGCTGCTGTTCGGCGAGGACGTGGCGCAGAAGGGCGGCGTCTACACCGTCACCAAGGGCCTCAACAAGGCCTTCAAGGGCAGCCGCGTGTTCAACACGCTGCTCGACGAGACGATGATCCTGGGCCTGGCCCAGGGCTACGCCAACATGGGCATGCTGCCGCTGCCGGAGATCCAGTACCTGGCGTATTTCCACAATGCCTGCGACCAGATCCGCGGCGAGGCGGCATCGCTGCAGTTCTTCTCCAACGGCCAGTACCGCAACCCGATGGTGATGCGGGTCGCCTCGCTGGGCTACCAGAAAGGCTTCGGCGGGCAGTTCCACAACGACAACTCGATCGCCGCGCTGCGCGACATCCCCGGCCTGGTCGTCGGCTGCCCCAGCCGCGGCGACGACGCGGCGACGATGCTGCGCACGCTGATGGCGCTGGCGAAGGTGGACGGCCGCGTCTGCGCCTTCCTCGAACCGATCGCGCTGTACATGACCAAGGACCTGCACGAGGCCGGCGACGGCCAGTGGCAGTTCGACTACCCGGCGCCGGGCCGGGCGATGCCGCTGGGCGAGGGCCGCGTCTACAACGAGGACGCCGACGACCTGGTGGTGTTCACCTTCGGCAACGGCGTGCCGATGGCGCTGCGCGCCGCGCGCACGATCGGAAAGGAACTGGGCTGGCAGGTGCGGGTGGTCGACCTGCGCTGGCTGGCGCCGCTCAACGACGCCTTCATCGCGGCGCAGGCGGCGAGCGCCAGGCGCATCCTGGTGCTGGACGAGGGGCGCAAGAGCGCCGGCGTGGGCGAGGGCGTGATCACCGCGATCGTCGAGGCCGGCTGCGGCGCCACGCCGTTGCGGCGGGTGGTCGGCGCGGACACCTTCACGCCGCTGGCCGGCGCCGCGCTTCTGGTGTTGCCGGGCGAGGCGGACGTGGTGGCGGCGGCACAGGCGCTGGCCGGACGCGGGTAGCGCGCGGAAGGACCGCGATCGGCGGCCTGCTCCGGCGCGCCGCGTGTCCGGATCAGTGGCTGCCGCCGCGTTTTTCGACGATATGCAGCCGATGGGCCGACGGCGACGTCGGCGAGGCGCTGACCGGCTCCATGCAGACCTGGTTGCGGCCGTTGAGCTTGGCGCTGTACATCGCCTTGTCGGCGCGCTCGAGCAGCGACTCCACATCGTCGCCATCCCGGCGCATGGCGATGCCGATGCTGATGGTGAGCAGCGTCGGATGGTCGTCCAGCGGTATGTCCAGGCGGTGCACGCGACGGCAAAGCCGCGTCGCCACGTGCATGGCCTGCTCCGGCAGGGTGTCGTCGAGCAGGGCGACGAATTCCTCGCCACCGTAACGGCCGAGCAGGTCGGCCGGCCGCAGCTCCGCCGTCAGCGCCTGGGCCACCGCGACCAGCGCGCGGTCGCCGGAGTGGTGGCCCTGCCGGTCGTTCAGCAGCTTGAAATGGTCGAGGTCGAGAAACAGCACGGCGATCGGCCGCGGCGGCCCGCTTGCCAGCACGGTGCCGGCAAGCGCATTCCAGGCGCGGCGGTTGAGCACCGTGGTCAACGCATCGTGATCGGCCAGCCGCCGCACCCGGTCGCGGTCCTGGCGCAGGCTGAGCGCGCGGTCGGCCAGGCCCAGCGACAACACCACGGCCTCGAATGCGCCGCCGGCCAGGCTGGCGTCGTTGAGCCAGTCCAGCTCCGGCAGGGCGCCGTTGACCTGGGCGCTGGTCACTGCGGTGAGGATCAGCAGGGGCGTCCAGCCGGCAAGGAAGAACCAGGCCTGGCGCGAGCCGCGGGCGGCCGCGGCGATCGCGGCGAACAGCAGCAGCACCGCGCCGATCATCAGGAACGGGTTGATCAGGATCTGCGTCACCTCGACCAGCAACGGAACGTGGCTGCAGCGCATCGGCACCAGCAGGATCATGCCGACCGCCACCGCCATGACCGGCACCTGCAGCAGCGGCGCGTGGCGCCGCAACTCGCAGAACCGCATCATGAACAGCGAGGCGAACGCCACCGACAGCGCCACCGCGGCCGTGCCGGCCATCGTCGCCATCCCGGCCAGCCATTGCCACTCCAGCGGATGGGACAGGAAGCCGGTCTGGATGCCCTGGATCAGCATGTAGCAGACGATGTAACCGGCGTACCAGGCGAAGGTGACGTCGCGCAGCATCAGCGCGAAGCACAGCGCCATCAGCACCATGGCCAGCATCACCGCGAAACAGGCGCTGGCGAACACCAGCCACTGCGCGTCCTGATGCAGGTAATCGCTCAGGGACTGCAACCGGAAGCGCACCGGCGCGCTCATCGTCCGCGACGGTTCGAACTGCAACAGGATCGGCGCCGAGCCTGCCTGCGCGGCGGGCACCTGCCAGGCCAGGCGGCCATGCCCGTGGATCGGCGCGCTGAAATCGTCCAGCGCCAGGGTCTGCGTCCGGTCCGGTCCGAAGACGCCGACCCTGCCCAGCGGCGGCGGGTAGATCGTCAGCACCCGCGGGCCGTTGTCCCAGGGCGGCTCCGGCGCGAGAACCACCCAGCTGCCCCGCGCATTGTCGTGCGGGAACCGCTCCAGCAGGGCCGGGTTGAAACTCTGCAGCATGCCGGCCTTGTATTCGTTCAGCACGATCTGCGGCGTGTCGCCGGCGCGCGCATCGCGCCAGCCGCCATTGAGCAAGGCAGCGGCATGGGCGGCACCCGCCCACAGCAGGCACGCCCACAGCACGAGGGAGGCAAGGCCTGGCCGGGACCGCCAACGGCGACCCGCTGCCTGAACTGAGCGCAACCCTTTCATTGGCGTTACTCCACCTTGCCGCATCGCGGCAGGATGCATTCCGATGGCGCCGGAAGCGGCGAGCAGCCAGCGTGCGGCCTGCCCATGCCGACCGCATTGCGCGACGACGCGGCCAGCCGTTTCGCGCGGCTTTCGATCCCGTCGGCGTGCAGCACCCCGTAGCACCGTCCATTATCAATCGAAAGAACGTCTTGCGTAACCGAGTCGCTGCGTGCTGCCTGCAAGCAAAGCATGGGCCGTGCCAGCATCCGTCGGCATGCTCCGTGGCGGCTACGGGACGCCATCCGGCCTGGCGCCGCCGTGCAACCGGCGGCATGGCCGGGCAGGTTCAAGCCGGACGCGGAGCGTCATCCAGCGGCCCAATTGCAGCAGGCCATGGCGGGCTTTCCGGGCGGGAGGGATGTTCCTCGGCGGCTTGCTGCGGAAGTGCTACAGGTTGAAGAAGTAGACGGGCGCGAGCGCCGCAGCGACCGCTGCAAATTGCAGCGCCAGGACCGGCAGCGAAAAACGCGGGGCGCGCGGCAACCACTTGATTGCAAAGAATGCCACGATGGGCACTTGCCCGGCGATCAGAAGCTGGAAGACATGCGCAGCGGCGCCCTCGTCGGCCTGATGGGCGGCACCGGCGCCAGCCATGGCGACGTGGCCAAGCGCCAGGACCAGCGCCGCGACCGACATCGCCAATGGCAGGAAAGCGCTCGGTCGTCTGAGCACGGCTGGAAGAGTCACCTCATACCTCCATCGCCAGGCTGAAGGGCTGACGAAGTTGCGGAAAAACCTCCGCCAATCTTGCTTCGATGCCCCCGCGTGAACAAGGGGGGGGCTCCCTTGGTCCCCTGACCTGAGGTTGGCTGCTGGGCGACTGGTCAGCTGATTACAGGCGGATTATTTTGATGAAGACATGGCTTCTTTGATCTTATCTTTGTCTATATATTTGTCCAACTGAGACATGCCCTTGGCCACTTCCGGGTTGGAGCAGCGGCCATGTGGTGCGCCGCCTCGATCTGAAGCGGGATGCCTTTGCGCTGTGGCTGGCGCAGGTACCGGCGGGTACCGTGGTGGCGATGGAGGCGTGCAGCGGTGCGCATCATTGGGCACGGCGCTGCCTGGAGTACGGTCTGCAG
>JAGWMU010000016.1 GCA_028873095.1 Pseudomonadota bacterium
CTCTATGGTGATCCAGAGCGCATCGCCTTCGAAGGCAGGCAGCATCTCAACCGTGATCCCCACGCAATGCTCCTTGCTAGTGTGCCTTGCCATTAATTCGTAGAAGAATTCAATCGGTTCGCGAGCCGCTGTACGGAACCAAGAATCATGTCGGCGGACTTGGTCCAGACGAACGGTTTGGGCTCGCGATTGTAGACGGCCAAGTACTGTTCGATGGAGGTTTCAAGATCCTTGACTGTTGGCGCGCACTTGGATGTGACCAGGTTGCCGAAAATAGAGTGACCAAGATTGGCGCTAACCAAACCCAGTGTGGGTTGAGCGTGCGCCGGCGGTGAAGGTGGTCAGTCGAAAACGCGCACGATGGTCAATTTGACGCGAGCACTAGCAGTCCTGTCCCTATAGATGATTTTCGGTACCTGAGCATGCTCATCGTCATTTAGAAAGTATGCCAGGTAAATTTGGAGGGGCCGCTCAACCGCCTCAGTTTGGTGATCGCTGAGTCCGCGCGCTGAGCCTTCACTATGCAGACCAGCGGGAACCTTTCGCGATGGTAGATGGTTCGATGAGAGTCGGTCCATCAACACCACGAGGAGCGAGCTCCTGGGCTCATTCGGCGTATCGATACCGCCGAGCTCACCATACGTCCGTATCGTGGAATGAGATCCGAAGTCTTAGCCGAACCTTCACATCACCAACCGTCCCTGGCGCTCGGCCAGGCTGATCGTGGCGGTCATGCCGGCGTTAAACTCCAGAAAATCCGCCTCGATGCCATCGCTGAAGATCACGCCATAGCCCGGCATCTGCGAGACCAGCCGTAACGGCTGGTCTCGAGTGATCGGCCCGAACACCATGCCGGCCTGCGTGGTGTGGCTAGGAAACGGTTCGCGCACTGTGTACTGAAGATGGTCGGCATCCCAGGCAAAGCCCTGTCCCCGCATAGCCTGCACCGAACCGGCGAGCTTGTGCCCGGCGATCGCCGCTGCTCCTGCCAGGAGGCTCTGGAACCACCCGGTCGATCCGAGCCCGGTCGAGACGATCACGCCACTCGAGGAGTGATTCTCCGACCGATCGCCCTGATGGATGACATAGCGTGCAGACACGTGCGTGCGCGGCCCAATGAAGAGGTCATTGACGGCATGCAGCTCCTGGCCGTCATTGAGGGTTGCTCGTGCCATCGTGACCAGACGGGTGGGGCGTTTCCCCGCCAACGCTTCCGGCGCGAGCAGGGCGAGATCCTTCACGCCAAAAGGCAGCAACACGCCATCCCAACGGCCCGGGTCGGGATTGACGCCGACCACCGGCTGCGCTCCTTTCAGGTACTTGAGCGTGTTCGCCACCAAACCGTCCTGTCCGAGCACGACGACCAGCGCGTCCGGCGCAAACAGGTAGTTGGCGAGGAAGCCGCGATCCAGTCGATGAACCCGGCCGAAACGACCCAGGGTCGCCTCGGCCGTCTGCACAGCGTCCAGATAGACCCGATGTTCGGCCTCGTAGTCCGAAAAGTCCGCGCCCAGATGCTCAACGTAGAAGCGTGCCTGTTCGATCGTGTTGAAACGCACGATCAGGTCCTCCAGCCGCGTCTTGCGAGTCACCAGCACGATCCGCTGGTTCAGCGCCTCCATGGCGTCAGGCCTTCGCTGGCAGTTTGGCCCGAGGCTGCGTGAGCTGCTGCAGAAGGTCGGGCGAGATGTTGAGTTCACCAATCCGTCCGGCACCTTCCGCCAACCCCTGGAAGGCCTGGGCAATCAGCACGCTCGGATCGGCCTGCCCGACCATCAGGGTCTGCAACACCTTCGGATCAATGCCCTGCACAGCCTTCATGGTGGCCGCCATCGCGTAGGCCTTGGCATCGGCTTCGGTCTGCGCGTTCGTGGCGCGCAAGGTGGTCAGGCTCTTGTTCTTGTCCTCCAAGGCAATGCGGCCAGCCATGTCCTGATCCTGAATCGCCTGGCGCTTGGCGAGCACGGCCTGTTCGGCTTCCAATTGCGTTTCGCGAATCTGGCGTTTCTTCGTCTCCACCGCGATCTCGGTATTGAGCTCGTTTTCCTTGATCGCGCGTTCTTGCTCGATCGCCGCATTACGACGCACATAGGTCGCATCGTCGGCTTGTTTGAGAATCTGCTCGCGGACCTGTGCTTCGAGTGCTCGGGCCGTTTCCGGATTCGGCTTCACGGCAAGGATCGACAGATTGACCAGTTCGAGTCCGAGGCTGGAGAGACCGTCGGCGCGTTGCAGCCCCTGACGCACCACCTGAACCAGATGATCGGAACCCCGCAACAACTCCTGCAGGGTTTGACCCTGCAACACCGAGCGCAACTGCACTTGCACGGCATTGACGACGCGCTGCGGCAGCTTGGCCCGGTCTTCCGACGCATACGTGCCGTCGGGCTTGAGCGTGAAGTTCATCAGGCTGGCGAGCGTGGTCGGGGCCGACACGCGGTAGGTGACCTGACCCTGCACGGTTACGACCTGAAAGTCGCTGCTGACTTCCTGGAACATGAAGGGTACGTCCACGCTCTCCAACGGGATGGATACCAGCGTGGCGCTGGGCGCGAAGTACCAGAACGTGAGGCCGGTGCCTTCGCGCACCGGTTTACCGTTCTTGTACTGGATGACGTAGGTGCTGGGACTGGCTTTGACATAGCGAAAACCGAACATGATCGTATCCCCTTGTTTAGATGAGCTGGCTGCGCGTGCGCACTTTGACGAAGGTCCGAACGCGAATGCGTGTTCCGTTCTCCCACACCGTGTCCATGGCGTGCTCCCTATCCACGGGTCGCTTCATGTTCTCGATGGTTTGGCTGTGGGTTGATACCGCTAACTTGCGTGGTTGCATGACGGAAGCTCCTTCGCGTCGTGGGATACCGGCGGTCTATCCGCCGGCGGGAGGGACAAGGCATCAACCTCGCCCCAGGAAAAACTCCAGTATGGCCAGATGGTCTTCGAACAGCTGGGGGCCCATCTCCAGTGCTTCGCTCACCGGAAACCAGTGGGCCTTGTCGGCATCGTCGCCGCCCTTCACGGGCGGCAACTCACCGGCCAGGAAGTCGAAGTGATACGCGTGGGTGATGGTGCGCCCACGCTGTGAACGCTCCGGGTGATCAAAGACGTGCTGACCCTTGATCGAGCCCTTGAGCACGGGTAATGGGAGTTTGAGGCGCGTCTCCTCGCGCAGCTCGCGCAGGCAGGAAGCCAGGATCGATTCGTCCTGGCCAACGAAGCCGCCGGGCAATGCCCAAAGCCCTTTGCCCGGCTCCGCGCGACGCCGGACGAGGAGCACGTGGCCCGAATGCACCACGACGGCATCGGTGGTAACAAACGTCGGGGGATAGGGAGCGGCAGACCAGGCAGCTCGGTAGTTCTGGATAAATCGGTGTTCCGCAACCAACTGCCCATACGCGGCGGCATTCTTGCGGAAGGCTTCGAGCATCTCGAAGACGGGTGCTGGCACGTTGGCCTGCAGCATGCGCAACGCACCGCGGCCCGCTTCGTCGGCGGCCTCGAACAGGTAGCGACGAAGCTCGGTCGCGGAAAGCGTTTCGGTATGAGGGAGATGCACCAGGGGCCACTGCGGGAATTCCTGCAGGTAGTAGCTGCTGGCGTCCTTCTCCCGGCCAATCATGCCTACTCGTGCTTCCGGTGCCCCGTCATCGCTTTTGATGGCTTCCGCGACGGCCCGCTGTACGGCAGCGATCCAATGAGCCTCGTTGTAGAGGTGATCGCGCAACGGCAGGACAATTAGCCTCTCGGACACGTCCTCCAGCGCGGCACGAATCATCACCGCGCGCTCGGCGACCGACCAGGGATTACGCAACGAACGGGGAGTGTCGGCGGAACCGACCAGAAAAATGAGCTTCTTCGCGTGGCCCAGCGCATGGCGGGCGACGGCCGCATGGCCGATGTGGAAGGGCTCGAAGCGGCCAATGAAGACCAGATAGTCGAAGTCCATGAGAATCCCTCACGGTGAGTTGCTTCCCCGGGTCTATCCCGGGAACTGAGCTATATGCTACGCCGACGGGCATCACCGTCAACAGGGCGCTGGATATCTGGTTTGAAAATTTTTGATCAGCAAGCAGCTACCTCTTAACCCGATAGACTTCTTGTACCGTGATAGAAGAAGCGCTTTGTCCATGACGAACAGTACTTCGTTGGCCGCGCTCCGAGCGGAAAACGCCCGACTGGTTGCGCTGCTGGAAGCACACGACATCGAATGGCGCTTGCCACCGGCACAAAACCTTCCGCTTGCGGCTTCCGCAATCACCAAGCCCCCGCCATTCAGTACCGCCGAGAAAGTGGCGCTCTTCCGACGCCTGTTTCAGGGACGCACCGATGTCTATCCCATCCGCTGGGCGAGCAAGTCCACCGGCAAGGCCGGGTACTCGCCGGCCTGCGGCAACGAATGGCGCCCAGGCATCTGTCAAAAGCCGCGCATCAAGTGTTCGGATTGCAGCCATCGCCAGTTCCTGCCGCTATCGGATGCTGTTCTCTACGACCATCTGGCAGGCAAGCACACGGCGGGCGTCTATCCGTTGATGCCGGACGACACCTGTCACTTCCTGGCAGCGGATTTCGATGAGGCCGAGTGGAAAGAGGATGCCCTGGCCTTCGCGCAGTCCTGCCATGACCTTGACGTTCCTGTCGCACTTGAGATCTCTCGATCAGGCAACGGTGCCCATGTGTGGGTGTTTTTTGCCAGTCGCGTATCTGCCCGGGATGCTCGGCGACTCGGCTCGGCCCTCATCAGCCATACCTGCGCTCGCACGCGCCAGTTGAAGCTGACTTCCTATGACCGCCTGTTTCCCAACCAGGACACGATGCCCAAGGGCGGATTCGGAAACCTGATCGCACTGCCTCTGCAAAAAGAGCCTCGCGAAAACGGCTGCAGCGTGTTCGTCGACGACATGCTGCGTCCCCACCTGGATCAGTGGGTTTTCCTCGCCTCATTGAAGCCGATGCCAGTGCACGACATCGAGCCCACCATCCTTCGCGCGACCGGTGGCTCGCATCCGCTGGATGTGACGTTTATCAATGAGGAAGATCACAAGGAACCCTGGAAGCACTTCCCACCTTCGAGCGACAAGCTGGTCGGGCCCCTGCCGAAGGCACTCACGGTGACACTGGCCAATCTCATCTACTTCGAGAAGGCGCAGCTTCCGCAACCTCTCGCCAACCGCCTGATCCGTCTGGCCGCCTTCCAGAACCCCGAGTTCTACAAGGCGCAGGCCATGCGTTTCACCGTATGGGACAAGCCCCGCATCATTGGCTGCGCAGAGAACTACCCCAACCACATCGCGCTGCCGCGCGGCTGCCTGGATACCGTCAAGGAGCTGTTGAAGCTCAACGGTATCGTGTGCCACGTGCAGGATGAACGCTACGCAGGGCAGGCCGTCGAGGTGACTTTCGCCGGCGCGCTGCGCGATGATCAGGAAGCCGCGGTGGCCGCGATGTTGCATCACGATACTGGCGTACTGTGTGCACCCACCGCCTTCGGCAAGACGGTGGCCGCGGCCGCCATGATCGCCCGACGGGGCGTCAATACGCTGGTGCTCGTTCATCGCACCGAGTTGCTGAAGCAATGGCAGGAACGTCTGCAATCCTTTCTTGGCGCCGGCAAGGGCGTCGTCGGCAGCATCGGCGGCGGCAAGGCCAAGCCGACGGGAAAAATTGACATCGCCGTGATCCAGTCGCTGTCACGGCGTGGCGTGGTCAATCCGCTCGTTGAAAACTATGGGCACGTCATCGTCGACGAATGCCATCACGTCGGCGCCGTATCGTTTGATGCGATCCTGAAGCGGGTCAAGGCGAAGTTCGTACTTGGCCTGACGGCTACGCCCGTCCGCCGCGATGGTCAGCAGCCGATCGTGTTCATGCAGTGCGGGCCGACCCGTTACACCGCCACCCAGCCATCGAGCGCACCGCACGATCTGGAAGTTGTGGCGCATACGTTGGGCACATCCATCGACCTGCCCCAGGAAGCAGGCATTCAAGACGTCTTCCGTCATCTCATCCATGATCCTGCGCGTATAACCGCGGTCGCCGATGCCGTACAGGATGCCTTCAATCAGGGACGCAAGGTACTTGTACTGACCGAGCGTACCGAACATCTCGATGCCTTGGCCGCCGCACTCCTCGGCAAAGTGCCCACTCCGTTTATCCTCCACGGACGCATGCCAAAGAAGCAGCGTGCCAAGGTGATCCAGGAACTCGATGAGCTGCCGCCGGATGCAGCGCGGATTCTGCTCGCCACAGGCAAGCTGGTCGGCGAAGGCTTCGACCACCCACCGCTTGACACGCTGGTGCTGGCGATGCCGATTTCATGGAAAGGAACACTGCAGCAGTACGCCGGACGGCTACATCGCGAACATGCCACCACGACCGATGTGCGCGTCATCGACTTCGTAGACACAGGCCACCCAGCGCTGTTGCGGATGTGGGACAAGAGGCAACGCGGCTATCGCGCTATGGGTTATCAGATGGCTGAGCCTCTCATGGGAATGTCGTAGCCAATTCGATGGCAGACCATCACAGAGATGCCGTGATCCGGCTAAGGGCAATTGGTCAACAACCTGTTGACCAATTTGTGCAGCAGGCTGCTGCACAAATTGCTGCGGCGGCAAAATACCCGGGAGCAACGCCCCGTTGTTCGTGTCAGTCGCCGTTCGAAGCGCATTTAGTCGCGTCAGTAGCGATCAACCTTCGATCACATTCCACATAATCGCAGGTTTCATATCAATGACTTACAGAAGCTGACACGATTAAGCGCTCTCGACACGCGCACCTGGATTTGACCAGGCTGCCGAAAACTGAGTGACCGTGGTAGACGCGCAAACCGAGTCCAGTGTGCGCTGAACATGCGCCGGTAGTGAAGGTGGTCGGCCGAGAACGCGCACGATGGTCGATTTCTCGCAAGCACCAACACGCCGTTGACTTCAGCCATCCATACGGCTAATTTCATTGGCGCTGAAGGTAACTCATCTTTCTATTCGCATGAAAAGATGAATTCAAGGGAAGCCGGCGAGAATCCGGCGCTGCCCCGCAGCGGTATGTGGAAACGACCTCCGTCACAGGCACTAGGTGCAAGGCACCTGGGAAGCGACGGACAGTAGGTGCTTTGCGGCATGTCCACGAGCCCGAATACCTGCCTCAGCCGGAAGCGCGTGCGCGCGCTTTCGTCCGACCTGGCGTTCCCGCGGGGGAACACCGGAGCCAGCGCGTCGCCGTTGCCACGGCCGTCGCGGTGGCTTCGCATGCCCGCGGCCGCGCCGGTTCGCCCGCGGGGGCGAAGGTCAAAGGCACAGCGGATGCTGTTGCGCACCCTTCGTTCCTCTTTGTCTATCCACAAGAGGAATTTCCATGTCACTCGTCACTTACTCCGGCTTCCCGCGCATCGGCCTCAAGCGCGAACTCAAACGCTCGCTCGAATCGTACTGGCGCGGCGACAGCGGCGCCGACACCCTGCTCGACACCGCCCGCACATTACGCAAACGGCATTGGCGGCTTGCCTCGGATGCCGGCGCCGATGTCGTGCCCTGCAACGATTTCAGCCTGTACGACCATGTGCTCGACACCGCCGTGCTGTTCGACGCGATCCCGTCGCGCTATCGGCCACTGTTCACCGAAAATCATCTGGACGGCTATTTCGCCATGGCTCGCGGCCACAAGCGCGAAGGCCATGATCTGCACGCACTGGAAATGACCAAGTGGTTCGATACCAACTATCACTACCTGGTGCCGGAACTGCAAGCCGGCCAACGTTTCGCGCTCGCCGACGACAAACCGCTGGCGGAGCTGCGCGAGGCGCAGGCGCTGGGGCTTCGGGCCCGCCCGGTACTGCTTGGTCCGGTCTCGTTCCTGCTGCTGTCCAAAACGGTTGATGGCAGCGACCGCCTCGATCTGCTCGATGCCTTGCTGCCGGCCTACGCCGAGCTGTTGAAACGGCTTCGCTTCGCTGGCGCCGACTGGGTGCAACTGGACGAACCCTGCCTGGTGCAGGATCTGGATGACGACGACTACGCCGCCTATCGGCGCGCCTATGCGGTGCTGGCCGCGACGACACGCCCGAAGATCCTGCTAGCCAGTTATTTTGGCGCGTTGGGCGACAATCTCGCGTTGGCGACGACGCTGCCGGTTGACGGCCTGCACATCGATCTGGTGCGCGCACCCACCCAACTCGACGCCGTGCTCGACGCGCTACCCAGCGGACATGTGCTAAGTGCCGGTGTGGTCGACGGCCGCAATGTCTGGCGCAGCCACCCGGAACGTGTGTTGCCGCTGCTGCGCGCCGCGCAGGCGCGTATCGGCGAGGCACAGCTGTGGCTGGCGCCATCGTGCTCGCTGCAACACGTGCCGATCGACCTGGAAGCGGAGACCGCGCTCGATCCGCCACGCCGCGCCGCGATGGCCTTCGCCCGGCAGAAGCTGCAGGAGCTGCGCGTGTATGCCGATGCGCTGGCCGGCCACACCGAGGCCGAGGCCGCGCTGGTCGCGCAGCAGGCCGGACTGGATGCCAAGGTCAACGCGACCGGCGTGGTCAACGCCAGTATCCGCGCCCGCCTGCGCGCACTCGGCTCGCAGGCGGCACTGCGGCGGTCGGCCCATGCCAGCCGCCGCGCGGCACAGTCCGCCGCGGTGGCACTGCCGCCGCTGCCTACCACCACGATCGGCTCGTTCCCGCAGACCGACGCACTGCGCAAGGCGCGTGCCGCGCATCGCGCCGGCCAACTGGACGACATCGCCTACGACGCGCTGCTGGCGGCCGAGATCGAGCGCGTGGTGCGCTTCCAGGAAGACATCGGGCTCGACGTGCTGGTGCACGGCGAACCTGAGCGCAACGACATGGTGGAGTACTTCGGCGAGCAGCTGGACGGCTATCTGTTCACCAAACTGGGATGGGTGCAAAGCTATGGTTCGCGCTGCGTCAAGCCACCGGTGATCTACGGCGACGTCGCCCGCCGCGCGCCGATGACCGTGCGCTGGTCGAGCTACGCGCAATCGCTCACCGACAAGCCGATGAAGGGCATGCTGACCGGCCCGGTGACGATGCTGCAGTGGTCGTTCGTGCGCGACGACCTGCCGCGCGAAACCGTGTGCCGGCAGATCGCGCTGGCCCTGCGCGATGAAGTGCATGATCTGGAGGCCGCCGGCATCGGCGTGATCCAGATCGATGAACCGGCCTTGCGCGAAGGCCTGCCGCTGCGCCGCGGCGACTGGCCGGCCTACCTGGCGTGGGCGGTGGAATGTTTCCGCATCACCGCCGGAGGCGTACGCGATGCCACCCAGATCCACACCCACATGTGCTATTCGGAGTTCAACGACATCATCGAGGCCGTCGCGGCGATGGACGCCGACGTGATCTCGATCGAGACCAGCCGCTCGCGGATGGAACTGCTCGATGCCTTCGTGCGCTTCCGCTACCCCAACGGCATCGGCCCGGGCGTGTACGACATCCACTCGCCACGCATTCCCGACACGGCGGAGATGCTCGACCTGTTGCACAAGGCGCTCCACGTGCTGCAGCCGGAACAGCTGTGGGTCAACCCCGACTGCGGCCTGAAAACCCGCGGCTGGCCCGAGGTGGAACAAGCGCTGCGTCATATGGTCACCAGTGCCGGGCAGTTGCGCGGCACGTTGGCAAATTTTGTCCAGCTCCCAAAAACGTAAGAGGCCCCGACGGCTGCGACCGTGGCATCGGGTCAGTCGCGGCCGTCGCGCGATCATGGAACGGGTGTGGCGAGTCGAGGTTCCGGCGGCCGTCAAAACCGGTGCGTGGGCCGTGGATCGATGGCTGGCTGGGCGCCGGCCAGCCGTGCCACCACCAGCATGCCGGTGATCGCCGGCATGCTCGCCTCGAGCATGTCGCGCGCTTCCGATGTCTCGACTTGTACACAATATGTTGGGTTGACGTCTGCTTTTATACCTAATATGTTGTGCGCGTCGGTGCCCGTCCGGATGAGATATGCCGGTCGGGCTTAAAAGGGAATCCGGTGTAACTCCGGAACTGCCCCGCAGCGGTAAAGCGGAAACGAACGTCCCCACAAGCACTGGCCCTCGGCGGCTGGGAAGCGGGGACAACTAGGCGGATCGCAAGATCCATGTCCGCAAGTCCGAAGACCTGCCGGCACATCGGGGCGAACGTGCCCCGGTGCGTAGTGATGGCTTCCGCGGGGAGGCACGTCGCAATGCCGTCGGCCGCCTCGCCGTCTGCGTTGTGTGTCGTTCCCGGAATCCATCGCTTCAGGCCCTGCGCGCGGGAGCAGGTGTTTGATGCCCATGCCGGAAGCCACAAGCCATGCAACCCATCGATACCGTCGGGCGCGAGTGCAATCTCGCCCACACCGATACCCCGGCGGCTGTCGTCGTCAAATCATCGTCCGCGTCCAGGCGGGACGCATCGTTCGTGCCGATCCCGCCACACCATCATCGACATGGTGTTCTGACGCGCTGCGCCTGTCGGGATCGACTCGCGCTGATCCAAGCCGGCGGCCGACCTGAACAAGCCGGCGGCCAACGCGATGAACACACTTTCGAATAAAAATGAGGGCGGCAACATGAGCAAACCTCGTGAAATCGGTGCCAAAACAATTCCTGCACCGGATCCGGACGACCGCATTCGGGTCGATGTCGTCGACACCGTCGACGAGTACCTGAACCGCACTGACTGGCGAGTCAATGCCAACGCCAACCAGGGCTACTCGCTGGGCGGCCTGATTCTCAATACCTCAGGCAAGGTCACCGCCAATTACTGGTTGTCCAGGATCTATCCGCCAGAGGTTGGTCATGCCCATCGCAACGGCGACCTGCATATCCACGACCTGGACATGCTGTCGGGCTACTGCGCCGGCTGGTCCCTGCGTACTCTGCTACATGAGGGGTTGAACGGCGTGCCCGGCAAGGTCGAGGCGGCGCCACCCAGGCACTTGTCCTCGGCCGTGGGGCAGGTCGTCAATTTCCTCGGCACCATGCAGAACGAGTGGGCCGGCGCGCAGGCATTCTCGTCGTTCGACACCTACATGGCCCCGTTCATACGCAAGGACAACCTGGGCTACGAGGCCGTCCTGCAGTCGATCCAGGAGTTGATCTACAACCTCAATGTGCCCTCACGCTGGGGCACGCAGACGCCGTTCACCAACCTGACGTTCGACTGGGTCTGCCCGGCCGATCTGCGCGGGCAGGTGCCGGTCATCGGCGGCGAGGAAATGCCGTTCACCTACGGCGAGCTGCAGGCCGAGATGGACATGATCAACCGGGCCTACATCGAGGTGATGATTCGTGGCGACGCCAAGGGGCGCGTGTTCACCTTTCCGATTCCCACCTACAACATCACGCGGGACTTTCCGTGGGAGTCGGAGAACGCGCTGCGGCTGTTCGACATGACCGCCAAATACGGACTGCCGTACTTCCAGAACTTCATCAACTCCGAGCTCGACCCCAGCATGATCCGTTCGATGTGCTGTCGGCTGCAGCTGGATCTGCGCGAGCTGCTCAAACGCGGCAACGGCCTGTTCGGCAGCGCCGAGCAGACCGGCAGCCTGGGGGTCGTGACGATCAACTGCGCGCGCCTGGGCTACCTGCACGCCGGCGACGAGGCGATGCTGCTGCGCCGCCTGGACGAGCTGCTGGCGTTGGGCATGCGCAGCCTGGAGATCAAACGCAAGGTGATCCAGAACCTGATCGACGAGGGCCTGTTCCCCTACACCAGGCGTTACCTGGGTACCCTGCGCAACCACTTCTCCACGCTGGGAGTGAACGGTCTCAACGAGATGATCCGCAACTTCACCGGCGATGCGCACGACATCACCAGCAAATGGGGCCACGATTTCGCACTGCGCCTGCTCGACCATGTCCGGGCGCGCCTGATGGATTTCCAGGAGGAGACTACCCACCTCTACAACCTCGAGGCGACGCCGGCCGAGGGCACCACCTACCGCTTCGCCAAGGAAGATCGTCGGCGCTGGCCGGACATCCTGCAGGCCGGCAGCGAGGCACAGCCCTACTACACGAATTCGTCGCAACTTCCGGTGGGCTTCACCGACGATCCGTTCGAGGCGCTGGAACGACAGGACGCGCTGCAGTCGCGCTACACGGGAGGCACCGTACTGCACCTCTACATGAGCGAGCGCCTGTCCAGCAGCACCGCCTGCCGGGAACTGGTCCGGCGCGCACTGAGCAACTTCCGGCTTCCCTACATAACGGTCACACCGACCTTCTCGATCTGCCCGGTACACGGCTACCTGTCCGGGGAACACGAATTCTGTCCAAGCTGCGACGAGGACATCCTGCGTCGCAAGCGCGTCCAGGCCTGCGCGTGAACGCAGTACGGCGCACCGTCCACCAACACAAGGAGAACCACTCATGACGTCTTCCGTATTCCCACTCGATCGCCACACCATCACCCTGCACGACGAGGAGCGGCAGCGCTGCGAAGTCTGGACCCGCGTGATGGGGTACCACCGCCCGGTCTCCAGCTTCAACATCGGCAAACAGGGCGAGCACCACGAGCGCCTTTTCTTCGTCGAGAAGGCTGCCAGGCTGGCCCGCGCCGCATGATCCGGGTGGGCGGAATGGCACCACTGACCACGATCGACTTTCCCGGTCGGCTGGCCGCGGTGCTGTTCCTGCAGGGCTGTCCGTGGCGCTGCAGTTATTGCCACAACCCGCATCTGCTACCCGCCCGCGCCGGAACCGGCGTCGAATGGACATCGGTTCTGGATTTCCTGCAGCGTCGGCGCAGCCTGCTCGACGGCGTGGTGTTCTCCGGCGGCGAGCCCACGCTGCAATCCTCGCTGGGCGAGGCCATCGCACAGGTACGCGCACTGGGTTACCACGCTGCGCTGCATACCGGCGGCATGTATCCGGACCGGTTGCGCCCGTTGCTGCCACAACTCGACTGGGTGGGCCTGGATATCAAGGCGCCATGGCATCTCTACGACAGCGTGACGCGCGGGCGCGGCGGCGGGCGCAAGGCGGCTGCCGCCCTGCGCCATGTGCTGGAAAGCGGTGTCGCCTACGAATGCCGCACCACCTGGCATCCGGGATTGTTTCCCGAAGCCGCGTTGCAGCAGCTGGCTGACGAGCTCGCGCATGCCGGGGCCAGGCATTGGGTCCTGCAGGCATGTCGCATCGACGGGCGATCGCACCCGGATTGGAAGACCCCAAACCTGGAGCGACTTGGATCTGAATTCGAATCTTTCGAGTTCCGCCGTAGTTAGTGTTGCGGTCGTGGCGGATCATTTCAGACCATGGCTTTTCGTCGCCGGAACACAGCGAAGCGCGAATACCAACAAAGCAACCAAGAGCCAATGCATATTCCGAACAGCACGGCTGGACACTCCTTTGAGTGTGTGACTGCAAGATACGCCGCCGCGAAGTTCGTCAGGAATGGCCTCGCTACGGATACCGGCACGTGTCAAGGGCACACGTCAGGATGGATCCGTTTCAGCCGCGTCGGCGTGGCTGCTTTCCATACTCGTTTGGCTGAGTGCATTGGGGCTGGCTCGAACCAGTCCGTCGCTCCCCGGGGGGCAGGCAATCGAAGCTACGGGCTGTCGGGCCACAACGCCCTGCGCTATGCCGGGCTTGCGTCACGGCGCATGCCTGCACCGCGGTGACGCTACCCGCACGAACTGGTGTAGGATAAAATGTACTACAAATCATGGGCGCGACAGGGGCCGGCTGCCCGGGGCCACGGCGACTGCTTCCATCGACTATTTCAATCAACCACGTGTCTGCCCGTGAGCGTGACGGGCATCGACAAGGAGACAGCCAAGGTGAAGCCGATCGCCACACGCAATCTGCATGGTCATGTGATCCGTGAGCTGGGAAGGATGATCGTCAGCGGCGAGATCAAGCCGGGCGAAAACCTGCCGCGCGAGGAACTGCTGGCCGAGCGCATGAGCGTGAGCCGCACCGCGTTGCGCGAAGCGATGAAGGTACTGTCGGCCAAGGGCCTGATCGAATCCCGGCAGAAGACGGGTACCCGCGTACGCGAGACGGTCCACTGGAACCAGCTCGATGCCGACATACTGGCTTGGCGCTGCGAGTCGATGCCCACCGATGACTTCGTCGAGAAACTGGTGGAGATGCGCGAGATCATCGAGCCGGCCGCTGCTGCTGCCGCCGCGCTGCGGCGCACCCCGGAGCAACTGGTCGCGGTGGGTGAGGCCTACGAGGCGATGGCCGCGGCATGCGGCCTAGACGCCTGGACAGAGGCCGACCTGGCGTTCCACGAAGCGGTGCTGCATGCCACCAACAACGAGCTGATGATCTCGCTGTTCTCGGTGATCGAGACCGCGCTGGGCGCCTACTTCGTACTCTCGGCGCGCACGGCGGCCAATTTCAAGTATTCGTTGCCGCATCATCAGAAGGTGTACGAGGCGATCCGCCGCCGCCAGCCGGTGGTGGCGCGCCAGGCGATGCAGAAGATGGTGGCAGATTCGCGCAGCAACATCCGCCGCCACCGCAAGGCCAAGGCCTGAACTTATGATGGGCCTGATCGGACTCGACTGGGGCACCAGCAGCCTGCGCGCCTACCGACACGATGCCGACGGCGCGGTGGCCGAGGTGCGCGCGCGTCCGTGGGGTATCCGCCAATTGCCGGAAGGTGGCTTCGATACCGCGCTGGCGGGCATCACCGCAGGCTGGCCTGCACTGCCACGGCTGGCCTGCGAGGCTGATCAGCCACCTGCTTGACCATCGCCGCATCAACGATCGACGACAGTGATGCTGCACCGCAATGGTGCTTGATGGGGCGATGCTGCGCATCGATGGTGCGTCGATGGCGCCCACCCGGCAACGCTTTCCAGCCGCAGCGCAGAATTGGCATATCGCCAGCAGTGGCATGAATGTTGCGTAGCACCACCCGTACGACGAAATAACTCGCCCATCCGCATCGCTGCGGAGCGGACGGAGCGCAACGGCTTGTTCGTCTTATTCGGGGGATCGGGATGCAACGCAAAGCCACACGGATCGAACTGTTCGACCTCGCCACGCCGCCGATGCGTGCCTTCCATCTCAGCTGGCTGGCGTTTTTCGTCTGCTTCTTCGCCTGGTTCGCGGTGGCGCCGTTGATGCCCCTGGTCAAGAGCGAATTCGGCCTGGACAAAGACCAGATCGCCAATATCAATATCGCCGCCGTGGCGGTCACCATCCTGGTGCGCCTGCTGGTCGGCCCGCTGTGCGACCGCTTCGGCCCGCGCCGTACCTACACCGGGCTGTTGCTGCTGGGCGCGATCCCGGTGTTCGGGATCGCCTTCGCGCAGAGCTATCACGCCTTCCTGTTCTTTCGGCTGGCGATCGGCGCGATCGGCGCCAGCTTCGTGATCACCCAATACCACACCTCGGTGATGTTCGCGCCCAACGTGGTGGGCACCGCGAACGCGGCCGCGGCGGGATGGGGCAACGCCGGCGGCGGGGTCGCCCAGTCGGTGATGCCGTGGGTGCTCACTGCCCTGCTCGCCCTGGGGGTGGAACATGGCCTGGGCTGGCGTGCGGCGATGTTCGTGCCCGGCGCGCTGATGCTGATCGTCGGCGTGCTGTACTGGAAGTACGCGCAGGACTGCCCGCAGGGCGACTACCGCGAGCTGCGCGCACGCGGTGTCGTCATCGAGAGCGCCAAGCGCGGCGGCTGGGCGGTGTTCGTCGCGGCCGCGCGCAACTACCGCGTGTGGATGCTGTTCGTCACCTACGGCTGCTGCTTCGGCATCGAACTGTTCGTGCACGGCGTGGCCGCCAGCTACTACGTCGACCGTTTCGGGCTGAACTTGCGCAGCGCGGGTCTGGCAGCGGGCAGTTTCGGGTTGCTGGCGCTGTTCGCGCGCGCCGTGGGCGGCATCGTGTCCGACCGCCTGGCGCGACGAAACGGCCTGCCCGCGCGGACCTGGTTGCTGTTCGCCCTGATGCTGGGCGAGGGTTTCGGCCTGCTGTGGTTCTCCAGCGCGCAGAGCGTCGGCCTGGCCGTGCTGGCGATGCTCGGTTTCGGCGTGTTCACCCACATGGCCTGCGGCGCCACTTACGCGCTGACCCCGTTCATCGACCGGCGGGCGCTGGGCGGGGTGTCCGGCATCATCGGCGCGGGCGGCAACGCGGGGGCGGTGGCCGCCGGCTTCCTGCTCAAGGCGACCGGCTCGGTGCAGGAAACTTTCCTGTGGCTGGGCGTGTGCGTCATCGGCGGGTCGCTGTGCGCGCTGGCGGTGCGCTTCAGCATGGAGCACACCACCCGCGAGGAGGGCTACTACCAGGAGGCGCTGCGCCAGCGCGACTCCGCTGCGTTGCCGGCCGTCGCCGCGCTGGCGGCGGACTGAATCGCGGAGATGACCATGAAACTCGTCGTGATCGGCAATGGCATGGTGGGCCACAAACTGCTGGAAGAGCTGATGGCGGCGAACCATGCCGACCTCGAGATCACCGTGCTGTGCGAGGAGCCGCGGCCGGCCTACGACCGTGTGCACCTGTCGGAATTTTTCAACGGCAAGAGCGCCGAGCAGCTGTCGCTGGCAGCCCCGGGCTTTTTCGAGCAGCCCGGCCTGGAACTGCGGCTGAACGCCCGCGCGGTGGGCATCGACCGTGCGCGCAAGCAGGTGCTGACCGCCGCCGGCGAAACCCTGCGCTACGACAAGCTGGTGCTGGCGACCGGCTCCACCCCGTTCGTGCCGACGATTCCGGGCAACGATAGGCCGGCTTGCCTGGTCTACCGCGCCATCGAGGACCTTGAGGCGATGACCGACTGGGGCACGCGGTCGAAGATCGGCGTGGTGGTCGGTGGCGGCCTGCTCGGGCTGGAGTGTGCCAAGGCCCTGCGCGACATGGGCCTGCAGACGCATGTCGTCGAATTCGCCCCGCGCCTGATGGCGGTGCAGATGGACGACGGCGGCGGCCGCATGCTGCAGCGGAAGATCGAGGAGCTGGGCCTCACCGTGCACACCCAGAAAAGCACGCTGGCGATCGTCGACGGCGAGGCCGCGCGTCACCGCATGCAGTTTGCCGACGGCAGCCATCTGGACACCGACATGATCGTGTTTTCCGCCGGCATCCGCCCGCGCGACGAACTGGCCCGGCAGAGCGAGCTGGGCGTGGGCGAGCGCGGCGGCATCCGCATCGACAACTTCTGCCGCACCCGCGATCGCGACGTCTACGCGATCGGCGAGTGCGCGTTGTGGGGCGGCAAGCTGTACGGCCTGGTGGCGCCCGGCTACGAGATGGCGCGCATCGTGGCCGCCCATCTGGGCGCGCTGCTGCAGCGCACGCAGGCGGCGCCGCTGCCGGAGTTCGCCGGCGCCGACATGTCCACCAAATTGAAGCTGCTGGGCGTGGACGTGGCCAGCATCGGCGACGCCCATGGCGCCACGCCCGGCAGCCGCACCTACCAGTTCAGCGACGAGCGCCGGCAGGTCTACAAGAAGCTGGTGGTCTCCGGCGACGGCAAGCAGCTGCTGGGCGGCGTGCTGGTGGGCGATGCCGCCGAGTACGGCACCCTGCTGCAGATGATGCTCAACGGCATCGCGCTGCCCGAGGCACCGGAATTCCTGATCCTGCCCTCCGCCGACGGCCACGCCCGGCCCGGCCTGGGCGTCGACGCGCTGCCCGCGTCCGCACAGATCTGCTCGTGCAACAACGTCAGCAAGGGCCAGCTGTGCGAGGCGGTGAGCGCGGGGGCGAGGTCGATCGGCGCGTTGAAGACGGCCACCAAGGCCGGCACGTCCTGCGGTGGCTGCGTGCCGCTGGCCACGCAGATCATGAAAGCCGAGATGAAGCGCCAGGGCCTGGCGGTGAACAACCACCTGTGCGAGCACTTCGCCTGTTCGCGGCAGGAGCTGTACCACCTGGTGCGGGTGGAGCGCATCCGCCGCTTCGACGAGCTGCTGGCCCGCCATGGCAAGGGCCTGGGCTGCGACATCTGCAAGCCCGCGGTGGCCAGCATCCTGGCCTCGTGCTGGAACGAGTTCGTGCTGCAGAAGGAGCACGCCTCGCTGCAGGATTCCAACGACTACTTCCTCGCCAATATCCAGAAGGACGGCACCTACTCGGTGGTGCCGCGCATGGCCGGTGGCGAAGTGACGCCGGACGGCCTGATCGCGGTAGGACAGATCGCCAGGAAATACGGCCTGTACACCAAGATCACCGGCGGCCAGCGCGTGGACATGTTCGGCGCGCGGCTGGAGCAGCTGCCGTCGATCTGGGAGGAACTGATCGCGGCCGGCTTCGAATCCGGCCATGCCTACGGCAAGTCGGTGCGCACGGTGAAATCCTGCGTGGGCTCGACCTGGTGCCGCTACGGCGTGCAGGACGCGGTCGGCACCGCGATCGACCTGGAGAACCGCTACAAGGGCCTGCGCTCGCCGCACAAGCTGAAGTTCGCGGTATCCGGCTGCACCCGCGAATGCGCCGAGGCGCAGGGAAAGGACGTGGGCGTGATCGCCACCGAAAAAGGCTGGAACCTGTACGTCTGCGGCAACGGCGGCATGAAGCCGCGCCACGCCGAGCTGCTGGCCGGCGACCTGGACACGCCCACGCTGATCGCCTACATCGACCGCTTCCTGATGTTCTACATCCGCACCGCCGACCGCCTGCAGCGCACCAGCGTGTGGCGCGACAACCTCGAAGGCGGCCTGGAGTACCTCAAGGACGTGATCGTGCGCGACAGCCTGGGCCTGGCCGCCGAACTGGAGGCGCAGATGCGACTGGTGGTGGACACCTACGAATGCGAATGGAAGAAGGCGGTCAGCGACCCGCAGACGCGCCGCCGCTTTCGGCATTTCGTCAACAGCGATGCGGCCGACGGCAACGTGGCCTTCGTGGCCGAGCGCGGACAGATCCGCCCGGCCACGATGGAAGAAAAGCGCGACCGGTCCCGACGCATCCCGGCCACGGTCGAAGCGCCGTGAGATGCGCAATGCATGACAGTGCGGAAACCCGGAGCTGGACTGCGGTCTGCGCGCTCGACGACATCGTGCCCGATACCGGCGTCTGCGCACTGGTCGACGATGCGCAGGTGGCGGTGTTCCGGGTCGGCGAGCGCGATCTTTACGCGATCGCCAACGTCGACCCAGGTGCCGGCGCCGCGGTGCTCGCGCGCGGCCTGGTCGGCAGCCTGGGCGAGCGCATCGTGGTGGCCTCGCCGATCACCAAGCAGCACTTCGACCTGCGCACCGGCGAGTGCCTCGAGGCGCCGCAGCACTCCGTGCGCGTCTGGCAGGCAAGCCTGCGCGATGACGGCCAGGTTCTCGTCGGAACGGTGCCGCGGTGAGCGTGCGGCGGCCACGACTGGTGGTGGTCGGCAACGGCATGGCCGGCATGCGTGCGGTGGAGGAGCTGCTGCATCTCGCGCCGGCGCTCTACGACATCAGCGTGTTCGGCGCCGAACCCTACGGCAACTACAACCGCATCCTGCTGTCGCTGCTGCTCAGCGGCGAGAAGGGCGTGGACGACATCATGCTCAACACCCCCGAGTGGTACGCAAGCCATGGCATTGCCCTGTATGCGGGCGATCCGGTGGTGGCGATCGACCGCCGGCGCAAGCGGGTGCGTTCGCGCAAGGGCGTGGAGCTGGCGTACGACCGGCTGCTGATCGCCACCGGCTCGCAGCCGTTCATGCTGCCGGTGCCGGGACGGGAGTTGCCGGGCGTGGTCGGCTTTCGCGGCATCGACGACGTCGAGCGCATGCTCGACGCCACCCGCACGCACCGACGCGCCGCCGTGATCGGCGGCGGCCTGCTCGGCATCGAGGCGGCCAACGGGCTGTCGCGGCGCGGCATGCAGGTCACCCTGATCCATCGCAGCGACGTGCTGCTGGAGCAGCAGCTCAACGCCGATGCGGCCGCGCTGCTCGGGCGCAGCCTGCAGGCACGCGGGCTGGAGCTGCGGCTCAACGCGGACACCGTCGCGTTGTACGGCAACGCGCGGGTCGAGGGCGTGGCGCTGGCCGACGGCAGCCGCATCGACGCCGACCTGGTGGTGATGGCGGTGGGCGTGCGGCCGGACATCGCGCTGGCCAAGTCGAGCGGGCTGCATTGCGAGCGCGGCATCGTGGTGGACGATACCCTGCAGACTTACGACCCCGCCATCTACGCGGTGGGCGAATGCGTGCAGCATCGCAAGGCCACGTTCGGGCTGGTGGCTCCGGTGTGGGAACAGGCGCGGGTCTGCGCCGCGCATCTGGCGCGGCTCGGCCATCGCCGCTACCGCTCGAGCCAGACCGCCACCAGACTCAAGGTCACCGGCGTCGAGGTGTATTCGGCAGGGGCGTTTCTCGGCGGCGCGGGCACCGAGGACATCGTGCTGCGCGATCCGCACCGCGGCGTCTACAAGCGGCTGGTGCTGAAGGACAACCGGGTGGTCGGCGCGGTGCTCTACGGCGACGTGAAGGACGGCGGCTGGTACTTCGAGCTGATCCAGGATGCCACCGACATCACCGCGTTTCGCAACCGCGTGCTGTTCGGCAAGGCGTACTGCGATCCTGCCGATCAGCGATGCACGCGGGCGGTGGCATGAGCGCGACCGCCACCACCTGCCCCTACTGCGGCGTGGGCTGCGGCGTGCTGGCCCGTGTCGACGCGACGGGCGGCGTGAGCGTGGCGGGCGACCCGCGGCACCCTTCCAATGCCGGGCGGCTGTGCGTGAAGGGTGCCGCGCTGGGTGAAACCGTCGATCTGCGCGGTCGCCTGCTGCATCCGCTGCTGCGCGAGCCGGGCGCCGTACCGCACCGCGCGAGCTGGGATGAGGCGCTGGACCGCGTGGCCCTGGGCCTGCGCCGCATCATCGACGAACATGGCCCGGACGCGGTGGCGTTCTATGTCTCCGGCCAGCTGCTGACCGAGGACTACTACGTCGTCAACAAGCTGGCCAAGGGATATCTGGGCACCGCCAACATCGACACCAATTCGCGGCTGTGCATGTCCTCGGCGGTGGCGGGGCACCTGCGCGCGTTCGGCGAGGACCTGGTACCCGGCTGTTACGACGACCTGGAGCAGGCCGACCTGCTGGTACTGGTCGGTTCCAACACTGCCTGGTGCCACCCCATCGTGTTCCAGCGCATGGCCCAGGCCAGGGAGGCGCGACCCGCGCTGCGGCTGGTGGTGATCGACCCGCGCCGCACGCCCACCGCCGAGTCGGCCGATCTGCACCTGCCGATCAGGCCCGGCACCGACGTGTGGCTGTTCAACGGCTTGCTGGCCTTCCTGTCGCGGCATGGCTCGATGGATGCGGCCTACGTCGGGGCGCATGCGAACGGCTGCGCCGAGGCGCTGGCGGCGGCCGAGTCCGACGCCGGCGATCCGGCCGAGGTGGCGCGCCTGTGCGGCGTGCAGCTGCCCGACCTGCTGACCTTCTACCAATGGTTTGCGCGCCACGAGAGAACGGTCAGCCTGTTTTCGCAGGGCGTGAACCAGTCCTCCAGCGGCACCGACAAGGTCAACAGCATCATCAACTGCCACCTGCTCACCGGCCGCATCGGCAGGCCGGGCATGGGGCCGTTCTCGATCACCGGCCAGCCCAACGCGATGGGCGGACGCGAAGTGGGCGGGCTGGCCAACACGCTGGCCGCGCACATGGAGCTGGCAAACCCCGCCCACCGCGGCATCGTGCAGTCGTTCTGGCAATCGCCACGCCTCGCCGAGCGGCCCGGACTGAAGGCGGTGGCGCTGTTCGAGGCGATCGAGCTGGGCACCGTGAAGGCGGTCTGGATCATGGCCACCAACCCGGTGGTGAGCCTGCCCGATGCCGATCGGGTCAAGCGCGCGCTGGCGCGCTGCGAGCTGGTGGTCAGTTCGGACATCCTCGCGCGTACCGATACCAACGCGTTCGCCCACGTGCTGCTGCCGGCGCTGGGTTGGGGCGAGAAGGACGGCACCGTGACCAATTCCGAACGACGCATCTCGCGCCAGCGCGCCTTCCTGCCGGCGCCGGGCGAGGCGCGCGCCGACTGGCACATCGTGTGCGAGGTGGCCCGGCGCATGGGCTACGCGCAGGGCTTCAATTTTGCCGACGCGCATGAAATCTTCGACGAGCACGTGCGGCTCACCGCCTTTCGCAATCACGATGCGCCGGCCGATGGCCCGGTGGCCGCGCCCAGGATGCTCGATCTCGGTGGGCTGGCCGGCCTGGAGCGCGCCGGCTACGACGCGCTCAGTCCGGTGCAGTGGCCGATCGGAGCGGACCGCGAGGGCACTGCCCGGTTGTTCGCCGATGCCCGCTACGCGCATGCCGATGGCCGCGCACGCTTCATCGCCACGGTCGCGCGCGCACCCGCCCACGCACCCGATCGCGAGTACCCGCTGATCCTCAACAGCGGTCGTGTGCGCGACCAGTGGCACACCATGACGCGCACCGGCAAGTCGCCGCGACTGGCCGGGCATACCCCCGAGCCGTTCGTCGACATGCACCCGCGCGATGCCTTGCTGTGTGGCGTGCGTGAGGGCGAGCTGGCGCGGGTGCGCTCGCGCTGGGGCGCGATCGTGGCCCGCGTGCAGCATGGCGGCGGGATCCTCGCCGGCAACGTGTTCGTGCCGATCCACTGGAACGACCAGTTCGCCTCCGACGCGCGGGTGGGCAGTGTGGTCAACCCGGCGGTCGATCCGCTCTCCGGCGAGCCGGAGTTCAAGCATACCCCGGTGCGGGTGGAACCGTTCGCGGTGCGCTGGCACGGCTTCGCGCTCAGCCGGCAGCCGCTGGCAGCCGCCGACCTGACCTACTGGACGTCCATTCAAGGCGAGCAATTCCTGCGCTACGAGGTGGCCGGCCATCCGCGGCTGGACGACCGCGGCGCCTGGGCGCGTGGGTGGCTCGGCGCCACGCACGCGGATGCCGACTGGCTCGAATACGAGGATCGCAGCGCCGGCGTCTATCGCGCCGCGCACGTGGTGGAGAACCGCATCGAGGCCTGCGTGTTTCTGTCCTCGCGCCCCGAGTTGCCGGCGCGCACCTGGCTGTCGGGCCTGTTTGCGCAGGAACGGCTGGAGGAGGCCGACCGCGTGGGCCTGCTGGTCGGCGAGCCGTCGGGGCCGGGGACCGACGCCGGGCCGATGGTGTGTTCGTGCTTCGGCGTGGGCCGCCGCACGATCTGCGATGCGATCCGCACCCAGGGCTTCGACCATCCCGCGCAGATCACCGCCAGCCTGCGCGCCGGCGGCAACTGCGGCTCGTGCGTGCCGGAGCTGCGCCAGCTGATTGCGGAAGTTCGTGCCGCTACGGCAATCTGAAAACGCCGCTCACGCGTCCGGCTGCGCACCGAAGTGGCGGATCAGCGCCTGGGTGAGCGGCTTGAGGTAATAGCTGTCGGCCGGGATCACCTGCGCCGTCACGCCGCGCGTGCCCAGCGCATCGGCCACCACCGGGCCGATCGCCGCCACCATGGTGCGCGCCAGTGCCTGCCGCAGCAGTTCGCCCTGCCGTGCGGCCTCGGCCACCCGGAACAGCCGCTCCACCTGCTGCATGCTGGTAAACGCGATCGCATCGATGCGGCCCTCGCGCATCTGCCCGATCAGCGTCAGCACCTCGGCGTCCGCCGCCGCGTCGGCGTAGACGTAGGGCGCCACCGGCAGCGCGCGCGCGCCGGCACCGGCGAGAAAATCCATCAGCGGCGCGTTCGGCTCGACGCCGTACAGCTGCACGCCGACCGACCGCCCTTGCAGGTCCAGCCCCGCCAGCAGGGCGATCACCCCGGGCGTGGTGGCAGGCTCGGCGACCAGGGTGGGCCTCAGACCCAGCTCGCGCAGCACGCGTCCGGGCTTGGGGCCGCGCGCGATCGTGCGCACGGCGTCGAGCCGGCCGACGAAGGCCGAACGCAGTTCAGGGGCATGCCGATCGAGCGCCCCCAGCAAACGGCGCAGGCCCTCGCCAGTGAACAGGATCAGGTCGTCGCAGCCGCCGGCGCAGAACAGGCGCAGCCAGGCCAGCACCGGCGCGGGATCGGGCGCGTCGCGGATGTCGATCAACGGACAGCGCAACACCGTGGCGCCACGCCGTTCCAGCAGCGTGGCGAACACGTCCAGCTCGCGCGATTCGGGCACGGCGATGCGGCGATCCTGCAGCGCGCGATCGGGTTCGCTTGGGGGAGTCATGCGGCGTCTCTGGGCGGCGGATACCTGCCCCGCAGTGTGCGCCTTCGCGCGCGGCGAATCACGCGCGAGCTCGGCGCGGGTTCATGCCGCACCGCGGTCGTGCAGCAACGTGCCGAACCACGCGTTGTCATCGGCCATCGCGGCCACCTTGCCGATGATCAGCAGGGCCGGCGCGCCGATGGCATGCTGCCGGGCCAGTGCGGGAAGCTGCCGCAAGGCGCCGCGAAGCACGCGCTGCTGTGGCCGCGTGCCGTTCTCGATCAGTGCGAACGGCGTGTCGGCGGCCCGGCCGCAAGCCAGCAGGTTGGCGGTCAGTGTCTCGAGCTGGCCCACGGCCATATAGACGGCCAGGGTCTGGGAATCCTGCGCCAGTGCGGGCCAGTCCATGGTGTCCAGCGAGCCCTTGCCGTGCGCGGTGAGCAACCGTACCGACTGGGCATGCTCGCGGTGGGTCAGCGCAATGCCGGCATAGGCGGCGCAGGCGATCGCTGCGGTGATCCCGGGCACCACCTCAAAGGCGATGCCGTGCTTGCGCAGAAATTCCATCTCCTCGCCGCCGCGGCCGAACACGAACGGGTCGCCGCCCTTGAGCCGCACCACCCGCCTGCCTGCCTGCGCATGCTCCAGCAGCAGATGGTGCACGTGCTCCTGCGGCGTGTGCGTGCCGCCGCCGCGCTTGCCGACGTCGACACGCTCGGCATCGCGCCGCGCCAGCGCCAGGATCTGCGGACTCACCAGCTGATCGTGGAGGATCACGTCGGCCTCATTCAGCGCGCGCAACGCCTGCAGGGTCAGCAGCCCGGGCGCACCGGGGCCGGCGCCGACCAGCACCACCGAGCCGGTCGGCACGCGCGCCGGCGCGGGTTCGCGCAGTGCCTCCAGCAGCACCTGTTCGGCCCGCCCGGGCTGCGCGTTGCGCATCAGCGCCATCACCGGCCCGTCGTGCAGCCAGTCGTAGAACCGGCGCCGCGCCGCCAGGTCCGGCAGGCGGTGCGCGATCGCCGGACGATGCCGCTGCGCCAGCGCCACCAGCGGCCCCAGTGCGTGATCGAGTTCGGCCTCCAGCTTCTCGCGCAGACGGCGCGCCAGCACCGGTGCGGCGCCGGCGGTGGAGATGGCGATGGTCAGCGGCGCGCGATCGATCACCGCGGGCACCTGGAAGCGCGACAGACCCGGATCATCCACCACGTTGGCAAAGATCCGCCGTGCGCCGGCGCACACCGCCACCTCGGCATTGACGGCGCGATCATCGGTGGCCGCGATCACCAGCCACACGCCCTCCAGCCACGCCGGCCGGAACTCGCCCTCGAGATGTTCGATGCGTCCTTCGGCGGCCCACTGCGCCAGTGCATGGTGGAGTTGCGGCGCACCGACCCGTACCCGTGCACCGGCATCGAGCAAGGCCGCAGCCTTGCGTTCGGCCACGCTACCGCCACCGACCACCAGCACCGGCAGTCCGGACAGATCGGCAAACAGCGGATACCGGCCCATGCGTCAGGTCCCGGTGGTCATGTGGCGACGCACGCTCACATCCGATCGACGCGGAGCGCTGTCGAGCCGCTTGTCGGCACTGTCATGGGCACAGATTCAATGGCTGAGGCTCGCCTGGACGCGTGGTGTCAATGTATCGCAATGTTGCCGGGAAAGCGTGCTCGACAGCACTCCCCGTCGCCCGGCTTCAGGCCCCGACGAAATACGGAACGGCCATCAGCACGGCGCCAATGACTACCAGCACGAACGTGTTCGAGATGAAATAGGGAAACACCATCAGCGCCAAGCCGCATGCCAGCGGCACGGGCTTTTGCTGCTTCTTGCCGTACACGAAGAAGCCGAGCCCGATGGACCCGAACAACATTCCCCAGAATAGCGATGCCATAGTCAATGCCGTTCCCGTCGCAGGCGAGGATCGAGCCGCCTCCCATACTGTGGCAAAAGCGCCCCGAAGGCCACCGCGATGCGCTCGTCGACTTGAAGCACCCGGGCACCGCTGCGTGCGGGCCGCCACGGCATGGCGGCTTTCGTCCGGCGCCGCATGGCGTGCATCATGGGCGAACGGTTTCCCGCGGCGACTGCGCTCATGCCATCACGTCCTGCCCTTGCTCCGGTCGCGCTCGCGATCGTGGCGCTGCTCATCAGCATGGCCTCCTACCAGGCCGGCGCGTCGCTGGCCGAGCAGCTTTTCCCGCAGGTCGGCGCCCAGGGCGCCACCGCCTATCGTCTCGGCCTCAGCGCGCTGATGCTGCTGGCGTGGCGACGGCCGTGGCGACGCCCGGGCCGTCGGCGCCACTGGCGCGCACTGTGGGGTTACGGCCTCTCGATGGGTGCGATGAACCTGGTGTTCTACATGGCGTTGCGCACGATTCCGCTGGGCATCGCCGTGGCGTTGGAATTCACCGGGCCGCTGGCGCTGGCGCTGTTCGGCTCGCGCCGGTTGATCGACTTCGCCTGGATCGTGCTGGTGGTGGGCGCCCTGGGCCTGTTGCTGCCGCTGCGGGTGCAGATGCGGTCGCTCGATCCGGTCGGCGTGCTGTACGCGTTGGCCGCCGGCGTGGGCTGGGCCTCGTACATCGTGCTGGGGAAGAAGGCGGGAGCCGCCTTCGGGGCGGATGCGGTGACCTGGGGCACCTCGATCGGCGCCTTGCTGGCGATACCGTTCGGTGTCGCGCATGCCGGCAGCGCACTGCTGTCGCCCGCGTTGTTGCCGTATGCGCTGGGCGTGGCGGTGCTCAGCTCGGCGTTGCCGTATTCGCTGGAGATGATCGCCCTGACCCTGCTGCCGGCGCGCACGTTCGGGACGCTGCTGAGCCTGGAGCCGGCGGTCGCGGCGGTGGCTGGTGCGATTTTGCTGGGCCAGCGGCTCAGCCTGCTGCAGTGGCTGGCCATCGCGGCAATCATCGTGGCGGCGGCCGGTACCGCGTTGAGCGCGCGTCGCCCCATGCTGACCGAGCCGCTGGCGAACTGACCGCGCCGAACGAGGCGGCACCTCGCGCCTCTCGCGGTGGGCAGCGGCGCGCGGGCCCGTCAGACGCCGAAGCGGGCCGGTGCGTAGGGCAGCGGATCGATCGCCGGTTCGGCGCCGGCCAGCTGCGCGGCCACCAGCTCGCCGGTGGCCGCCGACATGCTCACCCCGAGCATGCCGTGCGCGGTGGCCAGCGACAGGTTGGACCAGCGCGTGCTGGGGCCGATGATCGGCACCTCGTCCACGCTCATCGGCCGCCAGCCCCACCACTCCTCGAGCAGTTCGGGGCCTTCCGGCTCGCGCAGGCCCTCCGCCGCGCCGCGCCGCAGGGCCTCGAGCCGGGTCCGGTTGAGGCCTTCGGCGTAACCGGA
>JAGWMU010000192.1 GCA_028873095.1 Pseudomonadota bacterium
ACCACGTCGAACTGCAGCACGCCGACCGCGCCCAGGATCAGGTCGTTCGACATCAGCGGGCGGAAGAACTGGGTGGCGCCTTCCTCGGACAGCTGGGCCAGGCCCTTCTGCAGCGCCTTCATCTTCAGCGGGTCGCGCAGCCGGGCGCGGCGGAACAGCTCCGGCGCGAAGTTGGGGATGCCGGTGAAGGAAACCGGCTCGCCCTCGGTGAAGGTGTCGCCGATGGTGATGGTGCCGTGGTTGTGCAGGCCGATCACGTCGCCCGGGTAGGCGGTCTCGACGATCTCGCGGTCGCTGGCCATGAAGGTCAGCGCGTTGGCGATGCGGATGTCCTTGCCGGTGCGGCTCTGGATCATCTTCATGCCGGCCGAGTAGGTGCCCGAGCACACCCGCATGAAGGCGACCCGGTCGCGGTGCGCCGGGTCCATGTTGGCCTGGATCTTGAACACGAAGCCGGTGAGTTTCTCCTCCTCCGGCTGCACCGTGCGGGTCAGCGTGGCGCGCGGGCGCGGCGCGGGCGCGTGCTCGACGAAGAAATCCAGCAGCAGCTGCACGCCGAAGTTGTTCACCGCCGAGCCGAAGAATACTGGCGTCTGCCGCCCCGCCAGGTATTCGTCCATGGCGAACGCGGGCGCGGCGCCCTGCACCAGCTCGAGTTCCTCGCGCAGCTCGCGCATTGCTTCGCCGCCGATTTTCTCCAGCAGGCCCGGCGCATCGAGTCCCTTGAAAATGGTCGAATCCTGGCGGGTGAAGTTCCTGCCCGGCTCGAACACGTGCACCTCGTCCAGCAGCAGGTGGTAGACGCCCTTCAGCCGCTTGCCCATGCCGATCGGCCAGGTCACCGGCGCGCAGGCGATGCCCAGCACGGACTCCACCTCGTCCATCAGCTCGATCGGCGAGCGGCCCTCGCGGTCGAGCTTGTTGACGAAGGTCATGATCGGCGTGTCGCGCAGCCGGCACACCTCCATCAGCTTGATCGTGCGCTCCTCCACGCCCTTGGCGCAGTCGATCACCATCAGCGCCGAGTCCACCGCGGTGAGCACGCGGTAGGTGTCCTCGGAGAAGTCGGCGTGGCCCGGGGTGTCGAGCAGGTTGACGATCTTGCCCTCGTAGGGGAACTGCATCACCGACGAGGTCACCGAGATGCCGCGCTCCTTCTCCAGCGCCATCCAGTCCGAGGTGGCGTGGCGCGCCGCCTTGCGGCCCTTCACCGAGCCGGCCATCTGGATCGCGCCGCCGAACAGCAGCAGCTTCTCGGTCAGCGTGGTCTTGCCCGCGTCGGGATGGCTGACGATGGCGAAGGTGCGGCGACGGCGGGTTTCTTGCAGATGGGTGGACATGGAGTGCGGGTCGGCTGGAGCGCTAACCGGCAATTGTAGCGTGGATCGGGCGATGACCATGGAGCCCGATCGCATGGGGACGTCAGTGCGTGCGGTAGACCAGCACGTTTCCGCCGCGCGGGTCGCACACGAAGGCGTCGCCGTGATCGTCATCCGCCACGCAGTGCGAGTGCACGGCCGCAGGCCACGTGCCCAGCCGGGTGAGCGTGCCTGCCGCAGCCACGTCGAACACGGTGAGGTTGGCGCTCTTGCCGCCCGGCACGAACAGCCGGTGCCGCGCCGGGCTGTAGCTGATGATGTCGATGCCCTCGCCGGCGGGCGCGCTGGCGATCTGCTTGCCGGCATGCGCGACGTCCAGCGTCACCACCTCGCCTTCCGTGCAGCCGACGAAAAGGTGGGCGTGCGCCTCGTCCAGGGCCAGCCCGCGCGAACCCTTGCAGCTGTTTTTCCAATGTGCCGCCAGCGCATGGCTGCGGGTATCGATCGCCACCGTCTCGCTGCCCCACAGGTTGGCGTAGGCCCGGTGCCGCGCCGGGTCGAACACCAGCGACTCCGGCCCTCCGGGCACGGCGATGGTGGTGACGGCCGTCAACACGGGCGCCGGCTTCCTGCTGAAACGAAACACCTGGATCTGTTTGGCGCGCGGTTCGGTGACCCATACCTCGCTGCGCGACGCCAGATAGCGCACGTAGTCCGGTCCGCTGGCCAGCGCGGTGCGCCCGACCACCTTGCCGCTGCGCGCGTCGATCACCACGACCTGGGCGGGCGCGTGGTTGCTGGCGAACAGGTAGCCGTCGCCGTAGTTGACCGAGGTGGTCGCCGCGCCTTGCGGCATCCGGCCGTCCGCCGCAGGCGCCGTCACACCGCGGATCTCCGAGGTCGCCAGGTTCGCCGGGTCGATCAGCAGCAGGCTGCCGGTCTGGCCGGCCGGCACCACGATGCGATCCAGCGCCGGCACAAACGCGATGTCGTCCAGGTCCACGCCGGCATGACCGCCGGGAATCGGCAGGTTGACCGGCGCACGCGATGCGGCGAAGGCTGCGCCGTCCAGCAGCGAAAAGACAAGCAAACCGGCGAGCACGAGCTTCATGGCATCTACCTCATCGTTGGCGGACGCGCACATCGACGATGGCGCACGCAGCACGATACAGCACGAACGCGACACGACCACCACCCGTGTCTATCCTCGGCACCCGGATTGCCAGGCCGCGACTTCACGGCGGCCCGCGGAAAGCCCCTTTTCGCGGTGGGGACCGGGTGCGCACGGACCTGGGGTCGCTCCACGCCAGGCCATGTCGTGTCGCCGTCCATCGGCTGCGCGAGCGGCTAGGGTCGACTTCCGCCTCTGCCAGCTTGCCCGGCCGTCGTCGAGCCTGCAAAGGTATCGACGTGGTTGCAAGGAGCCCGCCCCTGTTGCTGATCGTTGCGCGCTGCGGTGTCGAGGCGTAGCCTGCGTGTGTAAGCTAATGTGTGGAGGTGTGCCGTGGCCACCAATCTTGCCCTTGATCCAGCCCTGATCGACCGTGCCGTCGCCGTCAGCGGCGAGCCGTCAAAAAAGGCGGCTGTCACGCTTGCGCTCAGGGAATTCATCGCTCGCCGCGAGCAGGCGAGCATCGTCGAGCTGCTGGGCCAGCTCGAGTGGGATGAAAGTTTCGACCCCCGGGTCGAACGCAGCCGCAGGTGAGCCTGTTCGTCGACACCAGCGTGTGGTCGCTGGCGCTGCGCCGCGACGCGCCGTCCGGCCATCCGGCGGTATCCGTCTTGCGCAAGGCGCTGCTGGACGGCGGCACCGTCGTCATCACCGGCATCGTGCTGCAGGAGCTGCTGCAAGGGTTTCACGGCCCGAAGGATCGGGCCCGCATCATCGAGCGCCTGCAGGTGCTGCCGTTGCTGAATCCTGTGCGCGATACCTACATCCAGGCCGCCGCGCTGCGCAACACCTGCCGGCGCAAGGGCGTGCAGATCGGCACCATCGACGCGCTCATCGCGCAGCTGTGCATCGAACACGATCTGCGCCTGCTGACCGCCGACAAGGACTTCGTGCATGCGGCGCGGTTCGTGCCGCTGCGCCTGGCAATTTGAGCCGGTGACGACCCGTTTTCGACGGTCGCCACGGACTGTGCCCGGGGCCCGCAGTCAACCAGCTACGGAGGTGGCTTGAGGTTACGCTTGTTGCCCGCTCTGCCGACCGCCGCATTGGTGCCGCGGACGCCGGCGTTGCGGAAGTGCCCGCGGCCGGAGGTGCCGGGGCCGCTGTGCTAGCCTTGCCGCCGCGCTGGCGGTTTTGCCGGCGGCGCGACACCCCATGGGGAGTAGCCGGCCTCGTTTCGACGAGGCGTCTTCGTCAACATGCTCGGCAAGCCTGCCGTGGCGAAGACACCGATCCCGGTTGGCGAGACCAGCGGCTGACGGCGCCACGACGGTGGGGCGCGCCGTCGTGCCGTTGCGTCCGGCCCGACCGTTCCGGCAGCTCATGAACCCGCTTTCCATTCTCCTGCTCGGCTTCGCCATGTCCACCGACGCCTTCGCCGCGGCGGTCGGCAAGGGGGCGGCGATGACCCGGCCGCGGCTCGGCCAGGCGCTGCGGGCCGGCGTGATCTTCGGCATGATCGAGGCGACCACGCCGGTGCTGGGCTGGCTGCTGGGCCGCGGCGCCTCGCGCTATATCGACGCCTGGGACCACTGGATCGCGTTCGGCCTGCTATTACTGCTGGGCCTGCACATGGTCTGGAACGGGCTGAAGGCGGAGGCGGACGGGCCGGCCGATGCGGCGAGGAGGCACGGCGTCGTCGGCCTCGCCATCACCGGCCTGTCCACCAGCATCGACGCGCTGGCGGTGGGCGTGGGGCTGGCCTTCGTCGACGTTCCGATCGCCGCGGTGGCGCTGGTGATCGGCCTGTGCACGTTCGGCATGGTGACGCTGGGCATCATGCTGGGCCGCGTGCTCGGCGCCGTGGTGGGCCGGCGCGCCGAGGTGATCGGCGGCATCATCCTGGTCGGCGTGGGGGCGGCGATCCTGTACGGGCACCTGCGCGGGTGACCGCGCGCAACGGAAAAACCCGGGGATCGCTCCCCGGGTTTTCCTGATCCGCGCTGGCCGGCGGGGCCGGCGCGATGGGGGGGGCGAAGGCTTACTTCGCCTCCTTCTCCATCAGCTTCTCGACCATGCTGGCCGGCACTTCCTCGTAATGATCGAAGATCATGCTGAAGTTGCCGCGGCCGCTGGTGGCCGAACGCAGGAAGTTGATGTAGCCGAACATCTCCGACAGCGGCACGAAGCCCTGCACGAAGGCCGAGATGCCCTTCTGGCCCTGGTCGGTGATGCTGCCGCGGCGGCGGTTGATGTCGCCGATGACGTCGCCCAGGTAGGTCGCCTCGGTAACCACTTCCAGCGCCATGATCGGCTCCAGCAGCTTCGGCTTGGACAGCTTCTGCGCCTCGCGGAAGCAGGCGCGGCCGGCGATTTCGAAGGCCAGCGCCGAGGAGTCGACGTCGTGGTACTTGCCGTCGATCAGGCGTGCCTTGAAGTCCAGCACTTCGTAGCCGGCGACCTGGCCCTGGCGCGACTCGACCTCGATCGCGTGCTGCACGGCGGGGATGT
>JAGWMU010000017.1 GCA_028873095.1 Pseudomonadota bacterium
CGCAGCGCGGTCACCGGCGGCACCCAGCTGCTGTCCGACTGGCTGGTGGTGCGCATCACCAGCAACCCGGGCGAGAGTTTCCTCGACCGCATGATCGCGATGGTCGAGGGCTCCAAGCGCCGCAAGACGCCGAACGAGATCGCGCTGACCATCCTGCTGGCCAAGTTCACCCTGATCTTCCTGCTCGCCTGCGCCACCCTGCTGCCGTATTCGATCTACAGCGTCGAGGCCGCCGGCGTCGGCCATCCGATCACCCTGACGGTGCTGATCGCGCTGCTGGTGTGCCTGATCCCCACCACCATCGGCGCGCTGCTGTCGGCGATCGGCATCGCCGGCATGGACCGGATGATCCGCGCCAACGTGATCGCCACCTCCGGCCGCGCGGTGGAGGCCGCCGGCGACGTCGACGTGCTGCTGCTGGACAAGACCGGCACGATCACCCTGGGCAACCGCCAGGCGGTGGCGTTCCATGCCGCGCCCGACATCGCCGAAAGCGTGCTGGCCGAGGCGGCGCGGCTCGCCTCGCTGGCCGACGAGACGCCCGAGGGCCGCAGCATCGTGGTACTGGCCGGCGAGCGCCTCGGCTTGCCCGAGGCCGATCGGGCCGAGGCGCTGCTGCCGGGCGAGGCGCAGTTCGTGCCGTTTACCGCGCAGACCCGCATGAGCGGCGTCGACCTGGGCGACCGGCACATCCGCAAGGGCGCCATCGATGCGGTGGAACGATATCTGCAGGCGCTTGGCCACCGCCTGCCGGCGCTGGTCCGACGAACCGCCGAGGACGTCGCCCGCCGCGGCGCCACCCCGCTGATCGTCGCCGAAGGCGATCGCGCGCTGGGCGTGATCGAGCTGAAGGACATCGTCAAGTCGGGCATCAAGGAGCGTTTCGCCGAGATGCGCAGGATGGGCATCAAGACCATCATGATCACCGGCGACAACCCGCTCACGGCCGCGGCCATTGCGGCGGAGGCCGGCGTGGACGACTTCCTCGCCGAGGCCACGCCCGAAGCCAAGCTCAGGCTGATCCGCGACATCCAGGCCGAGAACCGGCTGGTGGCGATGTGCGGCGACGGCACCAACGACGCGCCGGCGCTGGCCCAGGCCGACGTGGCGGTGGCGATGAACACCGGCACCCAGGCGGCCAAGGAAGCCGGCAACATGGTCGACCTCGACTCCAATCCGACCAAGCTGATCGAGGTGGTGGCGATCGGCAAGCAGATGCTGATCACCCGCGGTGCGCTGACCACGTTCTCGATTTCCAACGACATCGCCAAGTACTTCGCGATCATTCCGGCCGCGTTCGCCACCACCTATCCGGCGTTGAACGCACTGAACGTGATGCATCTGGCCACGCCGCGCAGCGCGATCCTGTCGGCGGTGATCTTCAACGCGCTGATCATCGTGTTCCTGATCCCGCTGGCGCTGAAGGGGGTGAAATACCGGGCGCTCGGCGCCGCCGCGCTGTTGCGCCGCAATTTGCTGGTGTATGGGCTGGGCGGCATCGCGGTGCCGTTCCTCGGGATCAAGTTGATCGACATGCTGCTGGTGCTGGCGGGACTTTCATGATGAGCAAACTCCTGCGCCAATCCCTCGTGCTGCTGCTGGTGATGACCCTGATCACCGGCGTGCTGTATCCGCTGGCCGCCACCGGGCTGGCCCAGCTGATCTTTCCGCGTCAGGCCAACGGCAGCCTGATCGTCCGTGGCGGCAAGCCGGTCGGCTCCGTCCTGATCGGCCAGTCGTTCACCGACCCGAAGTATTTCTGGGGCCGGCCGTCGGCGACCTCGCCCCATCCGTACAACGGCGGCTCCTCATCGGGCTCCAACCTCGGCCCGACCAATCCTGCACTGGTCGCGGCGGTGAGGCAGCGCATCGCCGCGCTGCGCGCCGCCGATCCGGGCAACACCGCGCCGGTGCCGGTGGACCTGGTCACCGCCTCCGCCAGCGGCCTCGATCCGCAGATCAGTCTGGCCGCCGCCCAGTACCAGCTGGCGCGGGTGGCGCGGCTGCGTGCACTGCCGGTGGCGCAGGTGCGGGCGCTGGTGGCGGCGAACACCTCGGGGCGCCAGTTTGGCGTGTTGGGCGAGCCGCGGGTGGACGTGCTCACGCTCAATCTCGCGCTGGATGCGCTGCAGACGCGCTAACGTAGCGGCCATCGTTTCCGGGGACTTGCATGACCGACGACTCCCGCCAGGCCCGCGCCGACGCCCTGCTCAACACCGTGCAGGAAGATCAGCACCAGCGGCTGAAGATTTTCCTCGGTGCCGCGCCCGGCGTGGGCAAGACCTTCGCCATGCTGTCGGCCGCGCGCGAACTGAAGCGCCAGGGCGTGGATGTGGCGGTGGGGCTGGTCGAGACCCACGGCCGCGCCGAAACCGCTGCGCTGCTGGAAGGCATGGAGGTGCTGCCGCGGCGTGCCGTGCGCTATCACGATCAGGATTTCACCGAGTTCGATCTCGATGCCGCGCTGGCGCGCAAGCCGGCGCTGTTGCTGGTGGACGAGCTGGCCCACCGCAATCTTCCTGGCAGCCGTCATGAGCGGCGCTGGCAGGATGTCGCCGAACTGCTCGACGCCGGCATCGAGGTCTACACGGCGCTCAATGTGCAGCACCTGGAAAGTCTCAACGACCAGGTGCACCGCATCACCGGCATCACCGTGCGCGAGACGGTGCCGGACGCCGTCCTCGATCGCGCGCGCGACATCATGCTGGTCGACCTGCCGCCGCGCGAGTTGATCGCGCGGCTCAAGCAGGGCAAGGTCTACGTACCGGAGACCGCCGCCGCGGCGCTGGACGCGTTCTTCTCGCCCACCAACCTGGCCGCGCTGCGCGAGCTGGCGCTGGAGACCATCGCCAGTCACGTCGAGAGCGATCTGCGCGAGCACATGCTGGCGCGCGGCAGCGCCATGCCGGTGCGCCGCCGCGTGCTGGTGGCGATCGACGGCCACACGCAAAGCGAATACCTGGTGCGCGTGGCGCGGCGCATCGCCGAGCGGCGCGGCGCACCGTGGAGCGTGGTGTACGTGGACACCGGCGGCATGGTCGATCCGGTCCGCCGCGAACGCATCGAATCCGCCATGCGCATGGCGCGGCGGCTGGGAGGCGACGAGGTGATCCTGCGCGGCCATGCGATCGCCGAAGAGCTGCTGGCGCACGCCGATCGCGAAGGCGTGGGCCAGATCATCATCGGCCGCACGCGCGAACGGCCGTTCGCGCGCATGCTCGGCTTCTCGCTGACACAGCAGCTGCTGCGTCGTGGTGCGCATCTGGAGCTGGCGATCATCGCCACGCCGGCCGAGCGCGCTCGCTCGCGACGGCGGATGCAGCTACCCGCAAGGCGCGGCACGCGCCGCGAGTATGCGTACGCCACGCTGGTCACGCTGGCGGCCTTCGGGCTCGCGTTCGTGGCGGACCGCTATTTTTCGGTGGCCAACCTCGCGCTGATCTTTCTCACCGCCGTGCTTGCCGTCGCGGTGCGAACACGCATGGCTGTGGCCGTCTATACGGCCATATTGTTTTTTCTTGGCTACAATTTCTTCTTCACGGTGCCGCGTTATACGCTAGTGATCGCCAACGCGGACGACGTGTTGACGGTGAGTCTGTTCCTGGTAGTGGCCTTGATAAGCAGCCGGCTCGCCACACGGCTGGCCAGCCAGGTGGAATCGCTGCGCGCGGCGCAGGTGCGGGCGCGTGCCCTGCTGGGTCTGGGACAGCGGCTGGCCGCCAGCGCCGATGCCGGGGGCGTGCGCGACGTCGGCGCGCAGGCGTTGGCGATGGCACTGGATGCGCAGGTGGCGATCCTCGCCCGCGATGCCGGCCAAGCGCTGCAGCCAGTGGCTTCGTCGCCGCGCAGGTTCGAGCTCAGCGCGCAGGACCTGGCCGCCGCCGGCTGGAGCGAGCAGCACGCCGAGCCCGCCGGCCGCTACACCGATACCATCAACGCGGCCAGTTGCTGGACCCTGCCGCTTGGCAGCGAGGACAGCCGACTCGGCGTCGCCGCGCTGCGCTTCGACGCTGCCGGCGGCGAACCCGATGCGGACCACCGCAGCCTCGCACTGGCGATGGTGCAGGACATCGGCCGCGCACTCGAACGCGCGCGGCTGACCGACGAACTGGAAAGCGCCCGCGTGCAGGGCGAAACCGAACGGTTGCGCAGCGCGCTGCTGTCCTCGGTCTCGCACGACCTGCGCTCGCCGCTGGCCTCGATGATCGGCGCCGCCGGCACCCTGGTCAGCTACGAGGCGCAGCTGCCGCGCGAGGAGCGCCGCCAGTTGCTGGAAGCGATCCTCGGCGAGGGGCAGCGGCTGGACCGCTACATCCAGAACCTGCTCGACATGACCCGGCTCGGTCACGGCACGCTGAAACTCAATCGCGACTGGACCGACGCCGCCGAGATCGTGGCCGCCGCCGTGACGCGCCTGCGCAAGCTGTTCCCCGACCTGCGTGTGGACACCGTGCTGCCGCCCGATACCGTGCTGCTGTACGTGCATCCGGCGCTGATCGAGCAGGCGCTGTTCAACATCCTGGAGAACGCCGCGCGCTTCTCGCCGCCGGGCGAGGCGGTGCGGGTCAGCGTGCGCAGGACGGGCGACCGCCTGCTGATCGACGTCGGCGATCGCGGACCCGGCATCCCGGAGGAGGAGCGCGCACGCATCTTCGACATGTTCTATTCCGTCTCCCGCGGCGACCGTGCTCCGCAGGGCACCGGCCTGGGGCTGGCCATCTGCCGCGGCATGATCGGCGCGCACGGCGGCAGCGTGGAGGCCTTGCCTGGCGACGGCCGAGGCACCACCATCCGCATCAACCTGCCGCTGCCGCCGCCGCCCGATACCGACCCATGAACGCTTCCGCCCCGCGCGTGCTGGTGATCGACGACGAGGCGCAGATCCGGCGCTTTCTCGACATCGGCCTGCGTGCCGAAGGCTACCAGGTGCTGCTGGCGGCCACCGCGGCCGATGGCCTGGCGCAGGCGGCGACGCAATCCCCCGATCTGGTCATCCTCGACCTCGGCCTGCCCGACCGCGAGGGCCACGAAGTGCTGGCCGAGCTGCGCCAGTGGAGCCAGGTGCCGGTGCTGATGCTGTCGGTCCGCGACGCCGAAAGCGAGAAGGTGCGCGCGCTCGACCTGGGCGCCAACGATTACGTCACCAAGCCGTTCGGCATCCAGGAACTGATGGCGCGGCTGCGGGCGTTGCTGCGCAATCGCGCTTCCGGCGAACCGGAAACGCCGCGGCACTATGACGACGGCCATCTCCACATCGACCTGGCCCGACGCGCGGTGACGCTGGACGGTACGCCGCTGATGCTGACCCGCAAGGAATACGCCGTGCTGGCGATGTTGCTGCGCCACGCCGGCCGTGTCGTCACCCAGCAGCATCTGCTGCGCGAGATCTGGGGTGCCACCCACGTGCAGGACACGCATTATCTGCGCATCGTGCTGGGCAAGCTGCGGCAGAAGCTGGGCGACGATCCGGCCGCGCCGCGCTGGCTGAAAACCGAACCCGGCGTGGGCTACCGCTTTCTCGCGGCATCCGATTGAGGGCCGCCGCGCTTCGGCGCCGCATCAGCTTGCGCCCGCAGGGGCCGTTCCAGGTTCGGCAGAAACATCGCGATCGAACCCATCAGTGGCAGGTACGCGCACAACCGGCAGACGCAGGCGATGCAGCATTCGGGGGGGGGCGCAGGAGCGACGAAAGCTCACCGCGTCAAACAAACCAGCAGAGAGCCGCAGCCATCGCGACCGGAGCCGTTCCCGCAAGAAGCATGCGCTGCCGGAGCGGGTGGTGACCGGGACGGGTTGATGGGCCTCGAACGGCTTCATTTCCTGCGAACCCGCAGATGTGGCATATTCAAGATTCAAGGGAATATGCCGATAGCTGCGCTGAACGTCGTCGAACCATCGAGTGTAATCGTCGTATCGGAGGCCAGGATTGAATTACTCCCTGATCCCGGATTTCATCGCCATATCCGGTCTGGTGCTGGTGTTCGGTTCGCTGCTCCGGCACAGCCGACAGACACGGTTGCGTTCCTGGTTGATCGGTTGGATCCTGATCCTCGTCCACATCGTGGCCGAGATCGTCAACAGCGCGCTACACGAGGGCAAGGCGGCGGATGCGGCACTGACCGTCTCGCTGGCGATGTTGTTGCTCACCGCCATCACCTTCATCTGGGCCGGCAACGACCGCCAGACCGCCCGCTTGAGAAACCTCTACCTGATGCTGCTGGCGTCCGTCCCCGAGGTGGCGCTTTTCGGCTGCCTGGTCTACGACGTGCAATCGACGGGCACCTACCTTGTGCTTACCGCGCTTGGCGTGATGGCCACGCTGTGTGTTTTCCGCGAAAGACAACAGGAAGCCCAAGGCTTTCAGCGCCTCGCCCGCGTGCTGGGTGTCGCGGTGGTGTACGGCGTGCAGGCGATGCTGGTGCTGCGCGCTTCGTTCGACCTGATCCCGGTCTGGATCCTGTTCTCCTACTACATCGGGGTGGCGTTCTTCTTCTGGCGCAGGGCGCCGCGCTTCACCGCGGGCGTCGTATTCACCACGATAAGCTTTGTCGCGTGGGCAGCGGTGTTTCCGATGGCCTACCTGCTGGAGACCTACCTGCCCACGGTCCACCTGGACAACGAGGTCTGGAACCTGCCTAAATTTCTGGTGGCGACGGGCATGATCTTCACCCTGCTGGAGGAGAAGATGGGGCAGGCCGAATATGCCTCGCTGCACGACTCGCTGACCGATCTGCCGAATCGGCGCATGTTTGTCCGGGAGCTGGAGGCGGCCTTGGCCGAGGCGCGCGGCAGCGCGCGGAAGGTGGCTTTGTTGATCCTCGACCTGGATGGTTTCAAGGCGGTCAACGATTGCTACGGCCACGCCGTAGGTGACGCCCTGCTGCAGTCGGTGGCGCAGCGCCTGCAGTCCCACATGCGCGGCAGCGACATCCTGGCGCGCATGGGTGGCGACGAATTTGCCGCCATCCTGACCAACATGCCCCATCGGGCGGCCGTCGAGCGCATCGCGCACGAGCTTGCGACGGCGCTGGAGTCCGAGGTCGAGTGCCAGGGATTTCGTCTCTCGACCAGTGCCAGCGTGGGCATGGCGCTTTCACCGGAAGACGGCGACGATGAGCTGCAGTTGTACGCCAATGCCGATCGCTCGATGTATCAGCACAAGCTGCTCAGCCGGACCCGCTCGGCGGCTGCCGGGCCGTCGCCGGGACAGCCGCACGAGGTTGTCTCGCTGCCATGAACCCCGTCAGCGGCGGACGACGCGCTTCTCGATGTCCGGCAGAAACACCGTGATCAGGCCCATCAGCGGCAGGTACGCGCACAGCCGGTAGACGTAGGCGATGCCATGCAGGTCGGCCAGTTGTCCGAGCACGGCCGCACCGATGCCGCCCATGCCGAACGCAAAGCCGAAGAACAGCCCCGAGACCGTGCCGACGCGGCTGGGGATCAGTTCCTGCGCATAAACCAGGATCGCCGAGAAGGCGGACGCCAGGATCAACCCGATGATCACCGTGAGCACGCCGGTCCACATCAGGCCGACGTGCGGCAGCAGCAGGGTGAACGGCGCCACGCCGAGGATCGATACCCAGATCACCCACTTGCGTCCGATGCGGTCGCCTACCGGGCCGCCGATCAGCGAGCCGGCCGCCACCGCGAGCAGGAAGGCGAACAGGTGCATCTGCGCAGCGGGCACCGACACGCCGAAACGGTGGATCAGGTAGAAGGTGTAATAGCTGCTGAGGCTGGCCAGATAGAAATACTTCGAGAAGATCAGCAGGCCGAGGATGGCCAGCGCCGCGATCACCCTGCCGCGCGACAGCGCGGCGAGGGCCGGATGCCGCACGGCGGTCCTGTTGCGGCCGACGTGATGCCGGCCGTACCAGCGGCTGACCTGCAGCAGCACCACGATCGCCAGCAAGGCGGCCAGCGAGAACCACGCCGTGCTGCCGCGCCCGTACGGCACGATGATCCACGCCGCCAGCAGCGGCCCCAGCGATGCGCCGGTATTGCCGCCGACCTGGAACAGCGACTGCGCCAGACCATGCCGCCCGCCCGAGGCCAGGCGCGCGACCCGCGAGGATTCCGGATGAAAGACCGCCGAGCCGGTGCCGACCAGCGCGGCGGCCGTCAGCAGCAGCGCGAAGTCCGGTGCGGCCGCCAGCAGCAACAGGCCGCACAGGGTGAAACCCATGCCCACCGGCAGCGAGTACGGCATCGGCCGGCGGTCGGTCGCCATGCCCACCAGCGGCTGCAGCAGCGACGCGGTGAGCTGGTAGGTCAGGGTGATCAGGCCGACCTGGGCAAAGCTCAGGTGGAAGCTGTTCTTCAGGATCGGATAGATCGCCAGGATCAGCGACTGGATCATGTCGTTGAGCATGTGCGCGAAACTGATGCTGCCCAGGATGGCGAACTGGGTGCGCTCGCCGGCCGCCGTTTCGGCCGGCGGCGGGATGGCGGCAGGTGCCGGCAGGGCACCCTCGACGCGGGTCTGCATGGTTGCTGGTTCGTCCGGGAAGCGGGGTGGGGTGACGAACATAGACAATCGGCGGCAGTCCCGCATGTGCCGATCGTGGTCCCGTGGCGCACCCGGCGGTTTGCGCCGGATCCGCGCATCGGCGTTCCGGCCCCGTCCCCGCAAACGGCGCGGTACCATGGCCGGATGCCGTAGCCCACCTTTGCCGGACCGTGTTTACCGATGAATACCCGCATCATCCGCGAGACCCCGCCGACCGGCCCCGCCAAACCGGCCGCGAACGATGCCCAGTCGCCGGCGGCGGCCGCCGTGGATCTCAACGACAGCCGGCTGTACGTCAACCGCGAGCTGTCGCAGCTGCAGTTCAACATCCGCGTGCTGGATCAGGCGATGGACGAGCGCACGCCGCTGCTGGAACGGTTGAAGTTCCTGCTGATCTTCTCGCGCAACATGGATGAGTTCTTCGAGATCCGCGTGGCCGGCCTGAAGGGACAGGTCGCGCTGGATCACGAGTTGATCGGTCCGGACGGGCTGGCGCCGCGCCGCGTGCTGGCCGAGATCAGCGAGATTGCGCATCGGCAGGTCGAACGCCAGTACGCGATTCTCAACGAGCACATGCTGCCGCAGCTGGCCGCGCACGGCATCCGCAGCATTCTGCGCACGGAATGGACGCACCGGCAGAAGTTGTGGGTGCGCCGCTATTTCCGCCAGGAGGTGGCGCCGCTGGTGACGCCGATCGGGCTCGACCCGACCCATCCGTTTCCGCTGCTGGTCAACAAGAGCCTCAACTTCATCGTGCAGTTGGAGGGCATCGACGCCTTCGGGCGCGACTCCGGGCTGGCGATCGTGCCGGCCCCGCGCGTGTTGCCGCGATTGATCCGCCTGCCGGAGGAAGTTTGCGAAGACGGCGACAATTACGTGCTGCTGTCCTCGATCCTGCATGCCCACGCGGAGGAGCTTTTTCCCGGCATGCGGGTACTCGGCTGCTACCAGTTCCGGTTGACCCGCAATGCCGATCTTTCGCTGGATCCGGAGGACGTCGAGGACCTGGCGCTGGCGCTGCGCGGCGAGCTGTATTCGCGCCGCTTCGGCGACGCGGTGCGGCTGGAGGTGGCCGACAACTGCCCGAAGGAGCTGGCCGGCTACCTGCTCAGGCAGTTCGGCCTCGACGAATCCGAGCTGTACGAGGTGAACGGCCCGGTCAACCTGGCGCGCCTTTTCATCATCGCCAGCAACGTCAGTTACCCGCAGCTGCAATACCCGCCGTTCACGCCGGTGCTGCCCAAGGCGCTCAAGTTCGCCGAGGACCTGTTCCAGGTGGTCGGCCGGCAGGATGTGCTGCTGTTGCATCCGTACGAGTCGTTCTCGCCGGTGGTCGACCTGCTGCGTCAGGCGTCCAAGGATCCGCAGGTGCTGGCTATCAAGCAGACGCTGTACCGCACCGGCGCGAAATCCGAGATCGTCGACCTTCTGGTCGACGCCGCGCGCGCCGGCAAGGAAGTGACCGCCGTCGTCGAACTGCGTGCGCGTTTCGACGAAGAGGACAACCTGCTGCTCGCCTCGCGCCTGCAGCAGGCCGGCGCGATGGTGATCTACGGCGTGGTCGGCATCAAGACGCATGCCAAGCTGATGCTGATCCAGCGCCGCGAAGGCAGCAAACTGGTGCGCTACGCCCACCTGGGCACCGGCAACTACCACACCGGCAATGCGCGGCTGTATACCGATTACAGCCTGCTCACCTCCGACGCCGCATTGTGCGAGGACGTGCACAAGCTGTTCAGCCAGCTCACCGGCATGGGCAAGGTGCAGCACATGAAGAAGCTGCTGCATGCGCCGTTCACGCTGAAGAAAACCCTGCTCGAACTCATCGAGCAGGAGGCCGCCCACGCCGCGGCCGGCAAGCCGGCGCGGATCATCATCAAGGCCAACGCGCTGAACGAGCCGAAAATCATGCGCGAGCTGTACAAGGCCAGCCTCGCCGGGGTGTCGATCGACCTGATCGTGCGCGGCGTGTGCTGCCTGCGCCCGGGCGTGGCCGGCGTGTCGGAGAACATCCGGGTGCGTTCGGTCATCGACCGCTTCCTCGAGCACAGCCGTGTCTACTGGTTCGCCAACGACGGCGAGCCGAAGCTGTATCTGTCCAGTGCCGACCTGATGGAACGCAACCTGGATCGGCGCGTCGAAACCGCGTTCCCGATCGAGAGCAGGAAGCTGCAGCAGCGCGTACGCGACGTGCTGGAGCTTTATCTCGCCGACAACACCAGCGCATCGCTGCTGCAGCCGGATGGCCGGTACCTGCGCCCGCCCCTGGCTGCCGGCGAAACCGCCGTCAATGTGCAGGGCCGGCTGCTGGAAAAGTTGTGCGGCGGCGAGGAGGCCGATCACGACCATTGAGGGCCGCGTCGCGGCGGTCGCACCGCGGCGCGCCGACGCTCACCCGGCACGGATGCTCGTGCCGGCCAGGCGGGGCGGCTGCGCGCAGCGGCCGCCTCGCAAGGCATCGAGCCAGGTCGTGACCAGCGTGACGGTGGCGCTTTCGGTCCTGCCGGCAAGCCCGGTTCCGGCGAAGTTCATGTGCGTGCTGCCGTCGATCACCGCCAGCCAGTGGCAGCCCGGAGCGATTCCGTCGAACGCCCGCATGCGCCAGTGGTAGTCCCCGCCCAGCCCGCGGTCGCGGGTGCCGGTGATCATCAGCATCGGTGCCCGGATGGTACTCGCCGCATCCGGCGGGAACACCGCCGCGTCCGGACCTGCCGGCGAGAGCGCGACATAGGCATCGAAGCCGCCTGCGGCATACACGTCGAGCAGGTTTCTCGCGCCGGCTTCGAGCTGCACCGTGTGCGCGCCCATGGAATGTCCGAGCAGCGCCGTGAACGGTGCGCGACAACGCTGCCCGGCCCACTTCAGCGTGGCGGCGATGTCCAGCAGGCGGGCGCGGTAGTTGCCGGCGTCGTTCACCATCGCGGCAACCCCTCGCCGCACGCTGCCGGCGCGGCGGATGTCCGCACGCAGTGGCGCCGGGCCGCTCTCGCGATGGCCCATCACGATGGCGCGCCAGCCATCCTTGCTCAGCGCCTCGCCGAGATAGCGCAGGCCTTTCTCGTCGCCGCCGGCGCCGGGCGAGATCAATGCCAGCGGCGGGCAGGCCGGGCCGTTCGCTTCGTACACCATCAGCGGCGTTTGCGCGCCATCCGCGCGGGGCACCGACACCGCCTGCTGGGCACGCAGGCAAGTGGCGACACCGATCAGCAGCAGGGTGGACAGCCATCGCGATGCATCGGACATGGGATTCTCCTTCAGCGCGAGTGTAGCGGGGAAGGAAACGGGATCGCCCGGCGGGGCCAGGCTGCGGCGACAGGTCGACGCATCCAGTTCTCGCAGCGCAGGTCCGGCATGCGGCGAAATCCGCGCAGCTTCTCCGTCACCGGCACCAGCTCGTGGGCCACGGCCTGCGCGGCGATCAGGCAATCCAGTTGCCCGATCATCTGGCCCTTGCGTCCCAGCGCGGCGCGGATGCGGGCACAGGTCATGGCGGCATCGGCATCGAACGGCAGCGCCGGCATGCCGCAGCGGTTCTTGCCACATATTTGGCACAGTGTCGCAGCTAAACCGTGGTGTCCAACGAAAAACAGCGGTCTACGCTGGTGGCGTAAACCGCTGTTTTTTCTGGGAAAAGTGGTGGAGCGGATGGGGATCGAACCCACGACCTCTGCATTGCGAACGCAGCGCTCTCCCAGCTGAGCTACCGCCCCACGCGAGCGGCGAATGTTAGCAGTGTGCATGGTGTTCGCCAAGACCCGATGCAGCGGGTGGCCGGCAGGCGGGCGCGATGCGTGCCGACGGGGTGGCTCAACCGGGCAGCAGCCTGGCGAGGCCATCGTGCAATACCTCGCGGCGCCAGCCATCGAGCAGGTCGGGCCATTCGGCGGTGACGACATATTCCTCCAGCGCCTTGCGCGGGCACAGCAGGCCGGGTGGCAGGTCGAGATCGGCGGCGAGGTTGTCGACGTGCTGTTTCATCGCGCCCAGTGCTTTCTTCGCTTCGCCTTGCGGGTGCCCGGGGATGCGGGCGGTGCTGGCGATGTCGTCGTCGGTGAGCGGTTCGGCGAGAAGTGCGAACAGTTCGCTGCGCGGCGCCGCGCGCAGGGCGCGCTGGCCGCGGCCGCGCTGTTCGAGTTCGCCCAGACTGGCGGGCCGTTGCTGGGCGAGGCTCAGCGCCAGGGCGTCATCCATCAGCCAGGGACGCGGCACGTCGAGCTGGCGGGCGCGGCGGTCGCGCCACAGCAGCAGGCGGCGCAGCAGGGCCTGTTGTCCGGCCGGCCATTCGGCGGCGGCGCGCATGCCGCGTTGCGGCTGCGGGTCGCCCTCGCGCTGGCTGGCGCGGCGCTTCAGGCGTTCGCAGTCCTGCGCATGCCAATCGCTGCGGTCGCGTTGCTGCAGGCGCCGGACGAGCTGTTCGTGGATGGTTTTCAGGTACGCCACGTCCAGCGCGGCGTAGCTGCACTGCGAAGCGGTGAGCGGGCGTTGCAGCCAGTCCGAACGGGTCTCGCCCTTGTCCAGCTCCACGCCGGCCAGCTCGGCGACCAGGGCGCGATAGCTGATGCCCAGCCCGAGGCCGACGAAGGCGCTGGCGATCTGCGTGTCGAACAGCTGCCACGGGCCGCCCGGCAGCAGCGGCGCGAGGGTCTCCAGGTCCTCGCTGGCGCTGTGCATCACGGTGACGGCCGGGCCGGCGCCGAGCAGCGGTTGCAGCGCATCGCCGATCGCGAAGGCCAGCGGATCGATCAACGCGTTGCGACCGTCCCAGCCCAGTTGCAGCAGCGCCAGCTGCGGATAGAACGTATTGCGCCGCATGAATTCGGTGTCGAGGCCGATCGCGTTCCCGGGGGGCAGCGCGGCCAGCCATGCCTGCAGTGCGTCGCGGTGGTCGATCCAGTCGGCGGCAGCCTTGTCGGGCAGGAGCATCGGTATTCCTTGTGGGTGCACGGCGTGGACGGCCCTGCCGGCGGTTGTGCCTGGCAGCCTGCCGGGAGCTTGTGGTCGAGGCGCGAATCCGGCCGCGCGTTCCCTATTTTCGCCGCTTTGCCGGCCCATGGTGGTTCTGTGGACCAGGAAGCGGCGAAAATAGGCACCGCACTGCCAATCGCAGCACGACCGACCAAAGCCCGACAGGCTGCTATGGTGAGCAGCGCACGATAACAGGCCAACCGAAGGACGCCCATCCATGCCAAGCAATTCATTCCTGCCCAATCAGCGTGCTCTGGGTGGGGCGCTGGGCATCATCGTGTTGGGATTCGCGCTGACCTATCACTTTTTCCCCCGGCTGTTTCATGTGAATCCCGCGCAGGCGCCGCAGCGTTCGATCCCGATCGGCGGCCCGATGCCCGCAAGCAGCTTGCCGCCCCGACGCGTCCCGGCGGCCTCCGAGATCGACGCCGGTCCGCCGTTGATGCTGGCGCCGACCACGGTGATCCTGGCGCACGGTCGCAAGAACACCAACCTCCCCACCCAGTTGAGCGCGGATACGCCCGCCGTGAAGGCGCTGTTGGTACGTGCGAGAAAGGCCTTGCATGCCGGGCGGCTGGTCGGCGGCAAGGACAGCGCCGCCGCGCTGTTTGCGCTGGCGCTGCACGACAAGCCCGACAGCCGCGGCGCTGCCCAGGGGTTATTCGATGTGCGCGCACTGCTGGTGGCGCAGATCGATAACGATATTGCCGTCGGTGACGCCGATTCGGCCGGTGACCTGCTCGATGCGCTGCGCACGTTGCCGAACGCGGCCGGGGACGTGGCGCAGCTGGAGGCGAACCTGAAAACCCTGGCCAGGGTAAGGCCGATGTTGGCGAAAGCCGCCGGCCTGCTGGCGCAGGGCAAGGCGGACAGTCCCAGCGGCAACTGCGCGCTGGACCTTTACCGCGAGGTGCAGAAGCTCGATCCGCAGAACGCGGTCGCCGAGCAGGGGATTTTCCAGGTGCAGCACGCGGTGCTCGACCGGGCGCTGGCGGCGGTGGCGGAAAATGATTTCGCCGGCGCGGACAAGGCCCTGGCGGAAGCGCAGGCGATCCGCCCCGATTCGCAGCAGATGCAGGATACGCGCGCGCGCGTCGACGAGATGCGCCAGCAACGTGCGAGTGGAATACTTGCGCAGGCGCGGTCCGCGCTGGATGCCGGCGACATCGCGATGGCGACGAAGCTGGCGGCGCAGGCCCGGGGCATCAGCCCCGGTCTCGGCAGCCTCGCCGATTTCCAGGAGCGGCTGACCAATGCACGCTTGTACGCGAGCTTCAAACCCGGCCAGCTGTTCAGCGACCGCTATGTCGACCTTCCCGGCAAGACGCCGACGATGGTGGTGATCCCCACCGGCAGCTTCCAGATGGGCGCCGCGAGCGGCGGGAGCGGCCGCAACGCCTCGGAAGTGCCGCAGCACACCGTCACCATCGGCATGGGCTTTGCGATGGCGCGCAGTGCGATAACCGTCGGCCAGTTCCGCGAGTTCGTGCGCGCCAGCGGCTACGTGCCCGATTCCGTCAAGCTCGGCGGCGCCAGCGTGTACGACGAGCGCAGCGGCGGCATGCGCGACGACGCCCGGGCGACCTGGCAGGACGACTACGCGGGACATCGTGCGGATGACGACCTGCCGGTGGTCAACGTCTCCTGGAACGACGCCGAAGCCTATGCCGCCTGGCTCAGCCAGCGCACCGGCAAGGTCTATCGGCTGCCCAGCGAAGCGGAATTCGAATACGCCCTGCGCGGCGGCACCACCACCCGCTACTGGTGGGGCAGGGGCGAGCCTGCACGCAAGGTGGAAAACGTCACCGGCGACGGCGACCGCTCGCCCAGCGGCCGGCATTGGAGTCACGCTTTCCGCAGATACAGCGACGGTTATTGGGGGCCGGCGCCGGTCATGAGTTTTGCCCCCAACCCGTTCGGCCTGTACGACATCGACGGCAATGTCTCCGAATGGGTGCAGGACTGCTGGCACGACAATTACATCCGCGCCCCGAGCGACGGCAGCGCCTGGCTGAACCCGGGCTGCAGCGCGCACGTCCTGCGCGGCGGATCGTGGGGCAGTTCGCCGGAACAGGTGCGCTCGGCGTACCGGCAGGGCGCCGACGGCGACGTGCGCAGCGGCCGGGTCGGCTTCCGCGTCGTGCGCGAGCTGTAGCGGCCGTCTTCGGAAAATGAAAACCCCGCGGTGTGCGGGGTTCTCGATTGGTACCGGTGAGAGGACTCGAACCTCCACTGTGTCACCACAAGCGGATTTTGAGATTGTTCTTGAGGAATAGCATGGGACTACGCTGGAACCCGCTAAGCCTTGCTGGGCTTGGTTTTCCAAGGGGTTAGTCCCGTCTAACCTTACGCCTTGACCAGGCCGATTGCGGCACACTTCCCGATGCCGTGGCTCCTGGCTGGTTCCTGCGTTCGATCTCGAACTAGGAGGGCGTCATGGCCAAGATCAAGCTCACCAAATCCGCTGTCGATGCGGCCGAAGTCACCAGCAAAGACTACGAATTGCGGGACACTATTGTTCCTGGATTCCTCTGCAAAGTCACCGCCCACGGCCGCAAGGTCTTCATGCTCCAGTACCGCACGAACTGGGGCGAGCGCCGCAAGCCGAAAATCGGCCAGTTCGGCGAGCTGACCGTTGAGCAGGCCCGCTCGATCGCGCAGGACTGGCTGGCCGACGTGCGCAAGGGCAGCGACCCCAGTGCCGCCAAGCTGGCCGCGCGCATGGCCCCCACGGTCAAGGAGTTGTGCGAGCAGTTCATCGAGGAATACTCGAAGCCGCGCAACAAGCCCCGCACGGTCGATACCTACCAGGGCTACATCGACCGTCACATCATCCCGGCGTTGGGCAAGATGAAGGTGCCCGACCTGACGCGCGCGGACATTACGGCGCTGATGCGGGACAAGGCGCATATCGCCGTCACGGCCAACCGGATTCTGGCTTGCCTCCGCAAGATGCTTAACATGGCCGAAGTGTGGGGCTACCGGCCGGACGGCTCTAACCCGTGCCGTCACGTCCCCAAGTACCGAGAAGATGGCGAGACGCGCTACATCGTCAACGACGAGCTGGCGCGCCTCTATGCCTATCTCGACCGGGCGGATGCCGAAGGGCTGGAACACCCGACCCTGACGTTGGCAATCCGCCTGCAATTCGAGTTTTCGGCACGCATGATAGAGATCCGCACGCTTGAATGGGCTTGGGTCGATTTCGAGAATCGCCGCGTCGTCTGGCCAGATAGCAAGACCGGCGACATCTCCAAGCCGATGAGCGAAGCAGCCTACCAACTGTTGTCCAATGCCCCGCGCATCAACGATTCGCCTTACGTGTGCCCGGCTGTCTTCGACAGCAATGAACCGCTGCCAGAAAGCACCTATTACAACTCCTGGCGGCGCATCTTGGAACGGGCCAGGGTGCCGCATGTCGGCACGCACGGCATTCGTCATCGCGCGGCCACTGACATCGCCAATTCCGGCGTTCCCATCAAGGTAGGCATGGCGCTGACCGCGCACAAGACCGTCACGCAGTTCATGACGTATGTGCATACCGAGGATGACCCGGTGCGGGCGGCTGCCGAGAAGGTCGCCAACCTGCGGCGGGCCGCCATCGACAGCCGGGCGTCGGCTACGCCGACTGCGCAGCCGCTGGCCGCTTGCCCCGTCGCTGAAGGCGAGAAGACTCGCACCGGTCAGGGCAACTATCGACCCTACCGCCACCGAAAAAGCCCGAAGCGCGCAGTGCCGCCTGGCACAAAGCGCGCAGCGCCAGAAGCGCCAGCGGCGGCCAGCTCCTGAACGTGGCGTCTGAATTGCCGTATCAGCGATACGACAATTCAGGACTTGTCATTCATACCCGAACGGATATAATTTCATGGCGCAGAAACGCAAGCTTCTCTATTGGGAAGGCTCGTCGAAAAAGGACTTCAAAGAGTTCCCGGTCGACGTGCAGAAGGACATGGGCGTGGCGCTCTTCGTCGTCCAGCTGGGCGGCACGCCGGATTCGGCCAAGCTTTGGAAGGGGCTGGGTTCCGGCGTGTACGAACTGGTAGAAGACCACCGGGGCGACACCTTTCGCGCGGTCTATACCGTGCGGTTTGGCGACGCGGTGCATGTGCTGCATACGTTCCAGAAGAAATCCAAGTCCGGTATTGCCACGCCGCAGCCGGACGTGGAGTTGATCGAGAAGCGGCTGAAAGCAGTGCTTGCCCGCTATGGGGCGAGCGGGAGAACGTGATGGCTCGCAAAGATAATCCACAAGGCACCGACAACGTGCTGCTGGATCTCGGTTTCGACGACGCGGAAGAACTGTCGGCGAAGGCAGCGCTCGCGCTCAAGCTCAACGAGCTGATTGATCGACGAGGCTTGAGCCAGAACGAGGCGGCGGCAATCACCGGTATGACCCAACCCAAGGTGTCACAAGTGCGCCGTTACAAGCTCCAGAACATTTCGTTGGAGCGGTTGATGCAGGCGCTGGTGTCGCTGGATCAGCGTGTCGAAATCATCGTACAGCCAGCGCGGCGCACCCATGCGCCCGGTATCTCCGTTGCCGCTTGATCGTCTCGCGCGTTGCCGGTACGCCGCACTTGGGCCAGGTTTCGCTCGAACGCTTCATCGTGACGCAAGGGTGATGAACATTAAGCATGGATGAGGCCGTCATCGTCTTTTCGCGGAAAGGGTTGTTTCAGACCCGAATCACTGCGCGCGATGTGCGTAGTCGGGAACACGCGCGCAAGCTATGGCCTCTGGTGTCTCCTGATGCGTTGAGGCAAATGGTGACGTGGGTTAGTCCCACTTTTGAGAACGGGGAGCTACGCCGCCGTTCCCACTTCCGGCAGCTTCCCGCCGATCACACGTACAACCTAAGAGCACACTTTGACGACGAAGAAGGTCGTCGGCAGCGCACCGTGCAAGAAAGCCCCGAACACCGGCACGCCAAGGAATTGATCGCCGCAGAGCTTGCGCGGCGCATGGATGCCGGGCTTGCGATGCCTTGGTCATTCAAGGACGTGGATGCGTCGGATTACCCGTTGGAAGGCAACTTGTTGCTCGGCGCCGACAGCGTGGCGAGCGAACATCCGCTGGAAACTCCTTTCGGCAGTCGGTTCCGGCTTGACGTCGCTGTGCTCGGCCCACCTGTCCTGACGGAACCAATGGTGCTGGGAGGCGTGGAAATCGAACTTGGACACGCTTTCGATGGGCGCAAGGCGCTGATCGGCAAGTCGCTCGGCTTTCCGCTCATCTCCATCGACATCACCGAGATGACACTGGCCGAGCTTACGCCGGAATGGGCGAAGCAGGTATTGACCGCGACCACGCGGAGCCACGAGCAAGGGCGTCGGCAGACGTACATCTATCTCCACGATCTGCTGTACCCCCTCTACGCGCAACTTCCGGCGTTCCTCGATAGCGAGCAGCGTCACCAGTTCCTGGTGTTTGCAGACGACGCCACCTTGCACAAGCTGGTGCACTGGATGAACCTGCTGGCCGACAAGTTGGGGTACCCAAAGAGTACGGTCGCCGTGGCGTTGGTCAACGGGAAAAACGAGCAATCGCGCAAGATGCTGGAGCGCGCAGGACAGGTCGTTGGACCAGACTGGAAAGACTTCAACGACCAGCGATGCCTGCGCCTTACGCTTCCACGCCCCAAAGGCCCGGCAGACCTCCAGGCCCATCGTTTCCACATGACGATGGCACGCGTGCTGCTGTCGCACACGGATGCGCTCGTTGGATACAAGTATTGCAACGGTGTGGATAACAACCACCCGGAAGATGATGTCTGGGTCGCGCATCGCTGGGTTGCCGAGCTGAGTAAGCACACCGAGCATCGTGTCTTGCCGAAGCGGTTGGCCGAGCCGATCAACAGGTTGATCGCGGTGGTTTCGGACTTACATCGTAGTCATACAGCGGCCCCTCAAGAAGTGCGTCCGTCCGATGCCTGACATCATCCTGCGGGCAAATACCTTGGCGGAGTTAAAGGCCAGGCTGGCCGAGTTGGATATTGAAGTCCCTGCACGCTCGGAAGGACGCAAGCCTTGCCATGCGGAGCGGTACGGCATCGCGCACTTGCTGGCGACGCTGCCGGCAGGACGGCTCTCGTTTCCGTTGACGCTTACCCATCGGGACAGACCGGATTTCCTGTTGGCCATGCCCGATGGCGACGACGTCGGGATCGAACACACGGAAGCCGTGCCCGAGAACGTTGCCCGTGCGCAGTTCCTGCGAGGGAGGGGCTTGGGGCCGGATGTTTACTTCACCCCTCACGTTACGCCGGGTGAACCACGGAAGACGGCCGCGGAACTTAAGCGCGAGATCGAGGCGGATGCCCCCGGTGGTCCTTGGGTCGGCGATTCACCCGAGCGCGAATGGGCGGCAGCAATAGCCCACTATGTCAAAGAGAAGTTGCCTAAGGCAACCGCTGAAGGGTTCGTTCGATACCGGGCCAACTGGCTGATCGTCTATGACAACTGGCCGTTGCCGACCGTCAGCTATGCCAAAGCGGCAACATACCTAGCGCCGCTCCTGATGGAGATTGGCGCCTTTTCGGTATTCGATGCGATCTTTGTCCATGACGACTCGCATATGTGCGAGTTTCGTGATGCCCCAGCTAACCATGTACTGCGGCCACTGCAGGCACCGAGGTAGTAGCCGATCCCGCCTTGCGCTTTTGGCCGTCTCCCCACGGCGTTTCTCGATCAGCGTGCGCCATGTTTCCCGCGCCGTGATGTCGGCAAGTAGTTCATCAGGATCGGCGAAGCTAACCTTGCCCGGTCAACTGGGCGTCGGAAAACATGACCCGGTCTATACTCCAGAAATCCAGCAGGCATGAAAGCACGCTCCGAAGCTCGATGCTCGCGGTCTTGTGAAAGGCAAAGTCCCTTGCCATGGCCAACTGCTCAAATTCACGGGCTACAGCGAAGAGCGTGCGGGCGACTTCATACCGTGCAAAGAATTCGCCGAGAATGGCCGTGTTCATTTGAGCGAGCTGCTTCTCGACGCTGGTCCTCACCTGGCGGGAGATTGCCGGCCCGTCACTCGCATGTTGCTCGACTAGTCCCATCGCGACATTCAGCACTTTTTTTAGGCCGTTACTACCGCGCGAACCATAGGTGAACCCGTCCTTGATCAGTGCGCTGCGTTCGGATTGCTCGTGGAACGAAAGCTCTTTCATGCAATAGTCGACGGCGACGGCGATGAACGAGCAGACCAGATAGAGACAGCGCAGGGCCGTCTCACGTTGGTTCCCTTTGGTGATCGCCTGCTCGGCAAAGAAACGGGCATGCTCCAGCCACAGATTGCAACTATCGAACGACAGTGAGTGAGCGAGCAGGCTCTTCGACAGCGTGACACGTCCTCGCCAGTCGCCATCGATCTTGCTGAACGAATATTCGTTGATCTTTCCGAAAAACTCTTCGTCGGTAAGGCGCGTGCTATTGGGTTCGTCTGAATGGGCAAGCTTGCCGAGAAAGGCGCCATCCAGCACAAGCACACCTAGCTCCCGGCCGAAATTTTTGACCTCCTGGCGTTTTTCCGTGGTGGCCACGATTGCATTGGTCGCCTTGCTGGCGATCCGCAGCCCCTGCACCCAAAAAATGCGTTCGATGGCTTGCGGTGTCTTCTTGTTTTTCGCATCGACCAGGGTCACTTCACGCGACACGGAGGATATCCGGCTGTAGAGCCAAAGATCGATGTCCGTGACATCGAAGCCTTCGTAGACGAATGGGACGCCACGCACAACGTAGTAGCCGGCCTTGAGAAAATAGCTGCGCAGCAGCTCTTCCATCCTGGGGCCTTTAGGGAGCGCGTTCGAGTGCGTACTCACAGGCCACCTCCAGTACGCAGCACGGACAGCATGTCATTGGTTGCCTTGGGGCTCATTTGGGTTTGCGCCCGACGAACCCTCTCACGGTTGAGCTCGGGGCCCTTGAAGTTCGTGACGGCTGCTGTCGGCAGCGCGCTCAAGGAGTGCTCGCTGACGTCGCCCTGGCGGATTGCCTGAAGTGCCAGTTCTCCCACTTCGGTTTTCAAGAGACGCAGCATGGGTCCGGTGCGTCCCTTCTTCGAACCCTGCTTAACCTCCACCACGCCCTTAAGTTCCAGCACTCTGTAGTCTTCGGCAATGGCGCGCACGGGTCCCACACTTTCGCCCCGAACCAGCGCGCTCAGCAGGGCATCGACCATCTGAATTTGCCCACGGGCATACGTACTCTTCGTCATGCCGTAGGTCACCGAGCTCACAAAGGCTTTGGCCAGGTCGAAGGCGTCGTCGATCATCGAATTGCTGTATTTGGAGAAGGCTGACGGCAACGTGAGAAAGCCCACATCCTCCGTAGAGTTGCTGACGACGCTGATATCGAACAGACCGATAGCAGTTACCTTCTGGAACAGCGTTTCGCCGAGGAACTGCTTCGCAGAATCGACGCTGACACAGGCCCGTTTTTTCAGCATGTCAGTCAATTCCGTCAACTTCGTCTGCTCGGCGGGCTGGAGGGAGTTGAGCACTGCCATAATCTTCTGGGTGGTATCGCGTCGGAACAAGTTGCCATTGAACAGCAGCTTGTCGTTCCCTCCCAGTTTTTCTACATCGACGAATCCGATCTGCTCCGAGTCGGCCAGCAATTGACCGAGCTCCGCAGTGGGAAGCTTGTAGGTATCTGCCAGATCGCCAGCGACGTCCCGAGAGAGGATGGGTGACTGCGAAGCCCGCTCAGCAAGGACCAAAGAGGCTTCCTCGCTGGCACCAGGCCGAAGTGCGTCGAAAATATCGGACGTGTGCTGCAGGGCGCTGGCCGTCGTGACGCCCAGTACGGCAACGCCGCTGGACGAGCTATCGATCAGCTCCTGCTTCTCCAGCACTTCAATGAGCTTGGGCAGCTCGAACGTCGTATTGATATTCGCTGCCTTGGCGAGGACATTCAGACGATCCTGGTTGACCGTGATTTGGCGGTTCGCCGAAATCGCCGATAGCAAAATTCCCGCCTTGCCTGCCAGATATGTCTTTTCATACCCCGACTGGTTGGTGACGCTCTGCAGCTTGTTCGTGTGGTGAATGAGCCACGATCCCTTGGTCTTCTTGTCCATGCGGTTCCCTGTTCCCGTGTTTCTGTCAACCTTTCTCTTATCGGCGACGCCGTTGTCGGCCGATGTACGTGATGTGCGCCACGGAGAGCATGCCTTGGATCTGCATGTACTGCGAAGGCTTGGTCAGACCAAGGGTCTGAACAAATTGTGCCATGACAGGCGTATACCTGCCGTCGATACGGGCGTTCCCGCGCCAGCGAACCGCCTGCGAGGATCGCTGAAGTCGGCCAACCAGCGACTACGCCATCGACGGTGTGCAAATGGGGCAGTGCGACGCTATGCCCAGCCAGCCAGCGCCCAAACTGCTGCGCCATCGCTGATAGGGGCTGCAGGTCATCCCTCCGACAGCCATAGGGCCGATTGTCAGCCTCACGCCAGTGCTGCAGCGCCCGCTTCCTGAAACCCCCGGGCGAGCAGGACGGGTCGCAATTCCTCCAGTGAGTTAACCGGTACGCCAAGCCACAGGAGGTTGCGGGCACGGGTTACTGCGACGTAGCCGATGCGCCCGACCTCGGTATCCACGCCGGCTAACAGCGCGTTGGCATGGTCACGGTTCGCCAGGTACAGCACTGCATCGAGGCTTTCGCCCTTCGCCTGATGAATCGTATCCACGCGGATTCGCGGCATGTCGTTGTTGGCTGCCAGATCGACTGCGGCGACCAGCGGAGTATGGGGTAAACCCCTGCGCGCAAGCTTGTTGCCCAGATTGTTTGCACTCGCCAGTCCGTGCTTCTGCTCGATCGTCGCCAACAGCGCCCGCGCTCTTTCGAGCAACTGCGGGTGCCACTGCGTATCCCCGATCAATGTAACGGCGGGCAGCCCCAATTCCGGGTCGCGGGTGAACGCCCATACGAGCCGGCGCAGTAGCCGATCATCTGGGTAGCGCGCAGGCTGCGTGATCCGTGCGACGAGTCCCTGCGGCGGATTGGCCAGCAAGCCGACGATACAGGCGGCCACCAGTTTGAACGCGCCGAGATAGTCATGATGCCGATCCCGCAGGATCGCGGCCTGTGCCAGAGCTTTGACGGTTCCCTGGCCCGGTGCACCTTCATTGCCGGCGAGCCGGTCGGCCATGTCGCGACCTCGACAGAGCACCGCCGAGCGTTCGAGATTCAGGCCGGCGACCAATACCGCAGCCTGGAATGCGGCGATGAGGTTCTCGCGTTCGGCATTGCGGTAGGGCACGAAGTACGTGCCATGCGTCGTCTCGGGTGCACTCCGATCAGCGGTGTCGATACGCGCCGAGAGCCCGTTGGCAAGGGCCAGTATCGCCGGTACGGAGCGGTAGTTCCTGGTCAGGCCGAGACTGTTGACGCCTTGCCGCTCTCCGTACTGCGTCAGGAAAGTCCCGTTCGCACCGGCGAACTCGTAGATGCCCTGGTTCGGGTCGCCGATCAGCGAGACTTGGCAGCCCGCGTTGATAAACTGCTCGATGATGGCCTGGTGCACCGTGCCGATGTCCTGCGCCTCGTCGATCAGGATATGGGGGTAGCGACGGATCAGCACGCGCAGGATGCTGGGCTGGTCATCCAGCACGCGGTGACACCAGTAGCGCCCGAGGTTGTGAGTGTAGGCACCCACCTGCCCGAGACGGTGGACGAGACCCGTCGCATACGCGGTGTCCAGCCTTTGCGTCCTGTCGTTGTCGGCATAGCAGAAGTAGACATTGCCGCGGTCGAAGCCAACCTGCATCTTCGTGATCTCGCGCGGATACGTGCCGGTCTGGAACTTGAAGCCGTTGAGGAACGCCTCTCCGCCCGTCACCAAGAATGCGGCCTGCTGCGCGCCCATCGTCCGATAGGCGTGCGGATGCAGGACATTGCGGGTGATGAATCCGTCCAATGTGTCGATCTCGACGCGATCATGGGTAAATCCGCCGGACGCGCTCTGCGCCAGGTTTTGGTACTCCCGCCTGAACGTGTCCACCGCGACATTGGAGAACGAGAGGAGAGCGACGCGGCCACGGTGTTCACCGAGATGCTGACGCATCTGCGCGAGTCGGCGCACGGCGGTGAACGTCTTGCCGCTGCCGGCGCAGGCGATCACGGACATCGGCGCGAGCGGCGCGCCAATGATCTGCAGCTGCTCGTCGGATACCTGGGTCATGGAGCGGCCTGTTGAACCTGGCAGGCATGGGCGATCGCCTCGCTTATGTAGTCCGGTACCACGCAGGCGGCGCCATCGACAAACACCTGTGCCAGGGCTTGGCCGAAGCGGCCTTTCTGCACGTTATTCTGCGGGCGCTCGAACATGCCGCTGAACAGGGCGCGCGCCTTTGCTGCGTCGCCTTCGACAGCGTCGACCGCCGCCGAGACCGCTTTGCCGATCTTCGGGTGAAGCTCCGTGAGAGCGGCCAGCATCGCAGTTCGGTTGTCGGCATGTAGCGCCAGGTCGTACTCCAGCGTCTTGAGTCCGTGGAAGACTTTGACGAAGGTGTCTTCACGTTCCTTCATCTTGGCGGTGTTGTCCGACACGTTCACCGCGTCGCCAAGCGCCGGATAGAGAGCTTGCGCCTCCCCGCCGCCTTCCGGTTCAGCAGTCGGATCGGCGTCGGTGATGACTGCCACCGGGATCTTCAATGCCTTTTCGCCGAACAGCGGGAGGAACGAATCGAAGTTCAGACCTTCGACGCTGATCAGGCTGACGCCATGCGCGCGTAGCTTGTGGCCGCACTTCTCCGCCAGCACGCTTACCAGCATCAGCTCGGCGGCACCTTCGACGAAGATGACGCGCCGGGCAAAGAACAGTTCGGCACGGGTCACGTCGAGATAGCGCTCCAATTTCTCGCGCTTTCCCTTGTCGAAGGTGATCGTGCGTGGAAAGAACGTCTCCACGGAATTCCCCGTGTCGACCAGACAGACCAGCCTGTCGAGGTCGGCGATGCTGGCGAAGTTGGGGGAATGGCTGGTGACGAACAACTGGACGGGCTTCTCGCCCTCAACCGCCTTGATCATCTCCAGATAGCTGAGCAGCACGGCCTGGAGTTGCGGATGCAGGTGCGCCTCCGGTTCCTCGACGATCAGACTGCGGTATCTCGCGTCAGGGTTCTTGGCCAGCTCGCTGAGCACCACGGCCATGAAGATTAAGTTGTTGAAGCCGAGTCCGTTCTGCTCGATCTCGAACGTATCCACCAGCAGCGATAAGCGCGAAGCCAGCCGCTGGAAATCGCTGCCGCTCAAGCCGAGGTCGAGCACCTGGGCAAGCTGCGGGCCGAGCATGCTGTCGTGGCGACCCTTGATCGCCGTATGAGTGTTGACGACCGGCTCGTGCTTCTTCAGTTCTTCGTCGAGCTTCTTCAGCACGTCGTTGATGCCTTCGCGTCCCGCGTCGTCGGCGAGGAGCTGGAACAGGCGTGACAACTGACTGCTGCGGCTAGGCTTGAGTCCCTGCGAGGCATCCCGCAGCGGCGGCAGATAGACACCGCGCAAGTTCTCCATCATGTCGGTGGTCAGGCCAAGGTCCTCGTGGTCGCCACACCAGCGCTTGGCACGCAGTCGGCCGGTCTTGTCGGCTTCCGAGTAACGGATGGAGATATGGGCCTCAAGCTTGCCGGCGTCGCCGGGTTTCAGTGCTGCGAGGAAATCGGCTTCATCGTCCGCATCCAGGTCGCGAAAAACGTATCGGAACTCGATGTCACCCGCTGGCGCCCCACCTTTGGGGCGGTGCATGTCTTCGCCATCCAGTCGAGGGTAGGGTTCGTCGTATCCCGCCAACAGCGCGCGCAGCGCGTCGATAACGGCGGTCTTGCCGACGTTGTTGGCCCCGACCAGAACGTTCAATCCGGGCTGGAAGCTCAAATCAACTTTCTGCAGCTTTCTGAAATTCGATATTTTCAATTGCGCTAGATACACCGACGATCTCCATGGTGGCTACGTCCCCGAATGAGCGGGTGTCGTCTCTACGGCCAATCCTCGGGAACCAGTGCAGGCGGTTTGGTCCAGGGCTCTTCTACCAAAGCAGCCTGGAACCACGGCTCCCGGAGGTTCGCGTGCTCGGTGACAATCAACTGGAAGCCGGGGACGTCCTCCTGCGTGAACTTCAGTAGCAGCTCGAACAGCCGGCGCACCGCATCGAGGTCGGCGTCGGCTTCAGTGTTCTGCACCGAGCCATCGGCTTCCTTGTACAGCTGCTCGGATGGGAAGTAGACCTGGGTCGGCTGGTCGATCAGCAGGAACCGCGGAATCGGGCGATTGTTTTGGGCTGCGAACAGATGCAGAGCGAGTAGTGCCGACAGGTGGTAGGCCAAGTGATTTTCACCGCCACCGGTCCGGCCCATCGGGACTGGACGCTCGGGTCGATCGAAGATGATCGTCATTTGTGGCAGATTAAGCCGCGCAGGGTAGGGGCCGAATTCGGCGTTGAACTTCTGGATGTACCGCGACACCTGTGCGGAGATGTTGTTGAGGATCGAAGTCAGGCGTTC
>JAGWMU010000193.1 GCA_028873095.1 Pseudomonadota bacterium
GCCGCCAACTACGGCGCGATCGGCGCCATCATCGGCCACGAGATCAGCCACAGCTTCGACAACACCGGCGCCGACTTCGACGCGCAGGGCCGGATGGAGAACTGGTGGACGCCGGCCGACGAGGCCCACTTCAAGGCCGCCACCGCGCAGCTCGTCAGGCAGTTCGACCAGTACCAGGCGCTGCCCGGCCTGCACGTCAACGGCCAGCAGACCCTGGGCGAGGACATCGCCGACGTCTCCGGCCTCACCGTGGCCTACGCCGCCTACCACAAGTCGCTGGGCGGCAAGCCCGCGCCGGTGATCGACGGCCTGACCGGCGACCAGCGCTTCTTCCTCGCCTTCGGCCAGGCCTGGCGTTCGAAGATCCGCGACGCCGCCCTGCGCCAGCGCCTCGCCACCGACGTGCACGCCCCCGCCAATTTCCGCGCCGAAACCGTGCGCAACCTCGACGCGTGGTACGACGCCTTCGGCGTGAAGCCGGGGGAAAAGCTGTATCTGGCGCCGGATCAGCGGGTGAAGATCTGGTAGGAATTTTCGTGCGCAGCAAAAGCGAAGGGCCGTACGCGAGTGCGGCCCTTTTGCCTGGATTGGGGCGATGGCGAGAAGCCTGTCGGGCTTTGGTGGTCGAGGCGAGAACTACTTGCACCAATGTATCCAGATAGATACTCTGTCCACGTGAACACGATCAAGCAGACTGCCGAGTTCACCGCATGGCTCAAAGGCCTGAAGGACCTGGCTGGCAAAGCGAAGATCATCATCCGGCTGAAGCGCGCCGCCAGTGGAAATTTCGGCGACTGCAAGCACACTTCGATGGCATCACCGAAATGCGTATCGACACCGGCCCCGGCTACCGCGTGTATCTGGCAAGAAAAGGAGACACCGTTTACATCCTTCTCAACGGCGGGGACAAGAAGTCCCAGGAAGCCGACATCAAGAAAGCAAAAACCCTATGGGCGAAGCTTGAAAGCTGATTCCAAGGCTTCATCCGCACACCGGCCATCCGCGCTGGAGGCATCTCATGAAAGCTGAAACCACTCTATTCGACGCCGCCGAGTACCTCGACAGCGAAAAAGTGATCACCGAGTACATCAAGGCGGCGATCGAAGAAAACGACACCGATACGCTCCTCTCCGCGCTGGCAGATGTGGCCAAGGCGCGAGGCATGGCCCAAGTCGCGGAAGCGAGCGGCCTTGGTCGGGAGAGCCTTTACAAAGCGCTTCGGCCCGGCGCCAAGCCAGGCTTTGCCACGATCTCCAAGGTGATCAAGTCGCTCGGCGTCAAGCTCACCGTCGAGCCGCTCCCGCGCGCCTGAAGAATTTTCCGATTTATAGGAGCGCACCCTGTGCGCGAAAGCACGGTGCGATGCAGTGACAAGGGGATTCGCGTAAGAGCTGCGCTCCTCGGCTTCGATCACCACCAGCTTGCGGTCGCGGTAGCTCAGCACGTAGCCGGCCGACAACGGGTTGGCCCGCCCGCCGCCGCCGGTGATGCGGCCCGGGCAGATCAGCTCGCGGTGCATCTTCGAGCCCTCGACCTCGCCCCAGCCCGCCACGCGCAGCACCGGATCGATGCGGTTGGCGCGGGTATCCGCTTCCGTTTCGTTCATGGCCTTGCGTATCCCCCTTCGCGTTGCGCACGAATGGCCAGTATCAAGGCCGTATCGATCAACTGCAGGTAGCGATAGAGCGCAACGTACCCACGCGAGCCACGGCCAATGAGCAATTCGCGTTTGTCGTCGCCTGCCGGGCGGCCGATCAGCGGGTTATCCGCGAGCACGTCGAAGGCGCTGATGATTTCACCCGCCCGGGCCTCGGCACCATCGCTCTCGTGATGATGCAGATGCTCCACGATGCGGTCGAGATCTTCGATCACCCCGGGCGTCAGCCTCACGCGCGTCACGTCATCGGCCCAGCTTGCGGGCCACCGGCCGCTTCACGGCCTTTCCCGCGAGTCGGTCCTTGAGGTAGGTGCGCGCTTCGTCCCACGGGATGCTCTTTCCGGATTCAAGGAACTCGGCGTAACGCTGATCCGCCAACGCGTGGAACGCGGCACGCTGCGCGGCCAGATCGGCCTTCTCCGCGATCGCCTCCAGGATGAAATTGTGCGAGGTCGTGCCCGCCTGTTTCGCCGCCTCGGCAACGCGGGCCTTGAGTTCGTCGGGCAGGCGGATGGTCGTGGTGCTCATGGAACGCTCCGGGGCGGATGCCTCTGGCGCGAATGTAGCACGTTTGTGTCACACGAGGACGGCAGCCGGAGAGACATGGCCCGTCACGCGGCCTCGTCCAGCCATGAACGGCCAGCTCATCCGGCGGAACATGGACGTCAGGTGGCCAACCCATCCCCAGCCCATCAATGCCGGCGATGGCCGCCTGGAGATGCAAGACCCCCGAGCCAGGCATTCAACCTTCCCTGAAAATCGACAAGCTGCTGGGCGGCGTCGGAGAACGCTGAGCCCAGTGACAACAGACCGAAACCGCCGTCATGATTCAACATGCCGATGATGCCTGTTTGCGGGCGTCGCTTGATCAGGTTCTGCAGCTCCTGGCCGATCTCGCGGCTCTTGCCCGGCGAGGTGGTCAGCGGGAGATCGTGCGCGCGGAAATACGCCGCGATGGTTTCATGCGCGGGATCGGAATCCATGATGTGGCCATGCACCACGGCGCCAAGGTCCGGCCGCGCCTGATAGGCGCTGAAATGCAGGGAGCTTTCCGAGGACGGGACTTTCCTGCCGAAGTATTCGACGGTGAAGCTTTCCGCGTCGTAGCCTGCCACGACGGCCAGATCGTCCCTTGAGACGGCCGGCAACGAACTGGTCTGCGAGCAGGAGACGACGATTTTCCCGTCGTCCAGCAGGCTGAAATTGCCGTAGTCGTATCCCGCCCACGGGCCTTCGGTGAACTTGCCGATCAGGCCGTGCGCCAGCAGCGGCTGGCGGATGGCGTTCAATGCGTTCAAGTCGACGGACAGCGACCACTCTTCTCCGAGTTGCCTGGGGGAAAAGGAATACACCTGCAGTTTCGGGAGACTTTCCATCTCGCATCCTGGATCTTCTGGGAAAATGGGCAGCGGCCGTCGAGCCGGTGTTCGCGCCGGAGACCGCCGATTCAATGATTTTCGCCCCGGTGTCGCTGTAGGAGCGCACCTGGTGCGCGAATGCTCTTGTGCGTTCGGCAAAAGCATTCGCGCGCAGGGCGCGCTCCTACCCGCGGGTGCCGGGACCGATTCGGGATTTCCGGGAGCACCAGCGATCTCAAGCGATCCCCAGGCCGTCGATGTCGGCCATTGCCGCTCCCTCGAACCCCGCCAGCTCGGCAAACCGCCGCCCGCGCTCGGCATAGTCCCTGAACTGGTCGAAGCTGGGCGCACCGGGCGACAGCAGGATCACGCCGTCGGGCGGGGTGAGCGCCCGCGCCTCGGCGACGGCGGTGGCGAGGTCGTCGACCAGCGCCACGGGACAGGTCACCTCGGCGACGTGCAGGGCGGCGGCGATGCGTTCGCCGTTGCCGCCCATGCAGACGATGGCGTGCGCGGGCGCTGTGCGCATCGCCTCGACGAACGGGGTCCAGTCCAGGCCGCGGTCGTGGCCGCCGACCAGTACGGTCGCCGCGCGGCCGTGCAGGCTCTGCAGTGCGGCCAGGGTGGCTTGCGGCGTGGTGCTGATCGAGTCGTTCACCCAGTGCGCCCCGGCGCGCTCGCCCAGCGGCTGCAGGCGGTGCGGCAGCGGGCGGAATGTCGCCAGCGCCGGGGCCGCGGCCTGCGCATCCATGCCCACGGCGGCCAGCGCGGCCAGCGCGGCGCAGGCGTTGAGCGCGTTGTGCAGGCCGGGTGCGGCCAGCTGCGCGAGCGCAAACACGTCGTGACTGCCGCGGCGGATGAAGCCGCCGGCCGCGTGCCAGCCTTCGCGCTGGCCGAACAGCAGGCGGTGCGGGTGCGTTTGCGTGCGCTCCAGCAGCGTGGGCTGCTGCGCGTTGACCAGCAACAGCCGGGCGGCGTCGGCCAGGCGCAGCTTGTCGGCCACATAGCGTTCGCGCGAGCCGTGCCAGTCGAGGTGTTCCTCGTAGAGGCTGGTGACCACGCCCAGTTCCAGCGGGCCGGTTTCGCCGGTCTGGAAGCTGGACAGCTCGATGACCCACAGGTCGGCCGGCCGATCGAGCAGCTCCAGCAGCGGCAGGCCGATGTTGCCGGCCAGCGCGGTGCGCACGCCCAGGGCGCGCGCCAGGTGGGCGATCATGGCGCTGGTGGTGCTCTTGCCCTTGGTGCCGGTGACCGCGATCACGCGCGCGTCGGCCTGCTGTTCGATGGAGTGCTCGCCGAACCACAGCGCGGTGCCGGAGGTGAAGCGCGTGCCCTGCGCCTGCGCCGCGACCAGGGCCGGCCTGTAGACGGAAATGCCCGGCGATTTCACCACCGCGTCGAAGCCGCCCAGCATCGCCGCATCGGGCTCGACGCCGATCACCGCGAGCGCCGGGTCGAACGCGCGGGCCGCCTCGACTTCGGCGGGGCCGCAGAGCAGGGTGAAGGCCTGCTGGGGAAAACGCCGGCGCAAGACAGTGAGCGCGGCGCGGCCCTCGCGGCCGAAGCCCCATACCGCGACGCGGCGGTTCGCCAGCTCAGCGAGGCGCACGTGCAGCCTCCGCGACGTCGCCAACCCGTTGTGCGCGAGCGTCCATCAGCCGATGGCCTGCAGCGCGCGCTGCAGGCGCGGCGGCACGCGGTGGTCGGCGGAGGGTTGCAGCCAGGGTTCCAAGGCCAGTTGCGCGGGATCGAGCCGGGGCAGGATCTCGCTGCGGAAGCGCGCCACCAGCGCGTCCTCGGCCCACTCCGGGCGCTGGCTCAGCGCATGCATCGCCGCGCGCGCCTCGGCGCCCTCGCCCACGCACTCGAACGGCTTGTGGTC
>JAGWMU010000194.1 GCA_028873095.1 Pseudomonadota bacterium
ATCCTGCGCGATTTCGAGGAGTTTTCCATCAGCGAAATCGCCGATCAGTTGCTGCTGACGCGCGAGGCGGTGAAGAGCCGCATTCATCGCGGCCGGCAGATGGTGCAGGAGTACATGAAGGACTGAGCGCTTTTCACCAGCCCGGGCGCATGTCGTGCCCGTCGCCCCATCCAATGACGGAGAACTCCATGAATACCTACGTGCGTGCCATGATCGCCGGCTTCGTCGCCACGGTCGTCCTGTCCATCCTGATGTTCATCAAGTCGATGATGGGCGTGATGCCCGGCCTCGACGTGGTTCACATGCTGTCGGGCATGGCCCACCAGATGATGGGCATGCCCGACAGCCCGATGGTGGGCTGGGTCATGCATTTCATGATCGGCACCGTGGTCTGGGGCGTGCTGTTCGCGCTGCTGTTCAAGGTATTGCCGGGCAGCGGGGCGGTGGCCAAGGGCGTGGCGTTCGGCGTGCTGGCCTGGTTGTTGATGATGCTGATCCCGATGCCGATGGCCGGCGCCGGCCTGTTCGGCATGCACATGGGCATGATGGCGCCGGCGATGACGCTGGTGCTGCACCTGATCTGGGGTGCCGTGCTCGGCGCCACCTTCGGTGCGCTCGGCCGCTCCGCCGCCTGAGCCCTTCGCGTGTTCCATTGCGGCGCCAGCACTGGACTGGCGCCGCAGCGGCACGTCCGACGATTCCGTTTTCTCCGGGCTGTCCAACACATGAAAAGCAAGACCACGCTGATCCGGTGGCTGATCGTCATCGGCTTGCTTGGCGCGGCAGCCGCCTTCTTCGCGCTGGGCCTGCAGCACCAATTCACCCTCGAGGCGCTGAAGGCGCGGCAACATGCGCTGGCCGGTTTCCGGCAAGCCCATCCGTGGCTGCTGGCCGGCGCGTTTTTCCTGATCTATGTGGCCTTTGCGGCCTTGTCGCTGCCGGCCGCGACGCTGCTGACCCTTGCCGCCGGCGCCGTGTTCGGCCTGCTGGAGGGCATGCTGCTGGTGTCGTTCGCCTCCAGCATCGGCGCGACCCTGGCGTTCCTGGCCAGCCGATTCGTGTTCCGCGATGCCGTACAGCGGCGCTTCGGCAAGCGCCTGCAGGCGATCGACCGGGGCATGCGGCGCGAGGGCGCGCTGTACCTGTTCACCCTGCGGCTGGTGCCGGTGATCCCGTTCTTCGTGCTCAACCTGCTGATGGGACTGACCGCGCTGCCGGCGCGCACGTTCTACTGGGTCAGCCAGGTCGGCATGCTGGCGGCCACGCTGGTCTTCGTCAACGCGGGCACCCAGCTGGCCAGCCTGCAGTCGCTGTCCGGCATCCTGTCGCCCAGGATCGTCGGCTCGTTCGTGCTGCTGGGCGTGTTTCCGCTGCTGGCGCGCTGGGTCGTGGACCGGGCCAAGGCCCGCCGCGTGTATGCGCGCTGGCCGAAGCCGAAGCAGTTCGATCGCAACCTGGTGGTGATCGGTGCCGGCTCGGCCGGGCTGGTCACCGCGTACATCGCCGCGGCGGTGCGCGCCAAGGTCACCCTGATCGAGCAGCACGCGATGGGGGGCGATTGCCTCAATACCGGGTGCGTGCCGTCGAAGGCGCTCATCCACGGCGCCCGGCTGGCGGCGCAGGCCCGCGATGCCGGCCGGGCCGGCGTGCATGTCGGCGAGGTGCGGGTCGATTTCCGGGCGGTGATGGAGCGCGTGCAGCAGGCGGTCGCGACGGTGGCGCCGCACGATTCGGTCGAGCGCTACCGCGAACTGGGTGTCGACGTGCAGCGCGGCCGCGCCCGCATCGTCTCGCCCTGGGTGGTGGAGCTCGACGGCAAACCGATCCGCACCCGGTCCATCGTGATCGCCACGGGCGCCCGGCCGTTCGTGCCGCCGATTCCCGGCATCGAGGAGGCCGGCTACCTGACCTCGGACACGCTGTGGCAGCTGCGCGAACTGCCGAAGCGCCTGCTGGTGCTCGGTGGCGGCCCGATCGGTTGCGAGCTGGCGCAGGCGTTCGCCCGGCTCGGTTCGAGCGTGACCCAGGTCGAGGCGCTCGATCGCCTGCTGATTCGCGAGGACGACGAGGTTTCGGCGTTCGTGCGGGCGCGTCTGGCCGCCGACGGCGTCGACGTGCGCACCGGCTGCAAGGCGGTGCGGGTGGAGCAGGGCGGCGACGGTGCGGTGCTGGTCTGCGAATCCGCTGGCCACACCCTGCGGCTGCCCTACGACAGCTTGCTGGTGGCGGTGGGGCGCAAGCCGCGCACCGCCGGTTTCGGCCTCGAGGAACTGGGCATCCCGGTCGCCAACACGGTGGAAACCGATGCCTACCTGGCCACGCTGTATCCGAACATCTACGCCTGCGGCGATGTCGCCGGTCCGTACCAGTTCACGCATACCGCCGCGCATCAGGCGTGGTATGCCGCGGTCAATGCGCTGTTCGGCCAGTTTCGCCGCTTCCGCGCCGACTACGCGGTGATCCCGGCGGTGACCTTCGTCGACCCCGAGGTGGCGCGTGTCGGCCTCAACGAACGCGAGGCGCGCGAGCAGGGCATCGCCTGCGAAGTCACCCGTTACGACCTGGACGACCTGGACCGCGCGATCGCCGAGGACCATGCCCACGGGTTCCTGAAAATCCTGACGCCGCCCGGCAAGGATCGCATCCTCGGCGCCACGATCGTGGGCCAGCATGCGGGCGAGCTGCTGGCCGAGTTCGTGCTGGCGATGCGTCACGGCCTGGGTCTGAACAAGCTCCTCGGCACCATCCATGCCTATCCGACCTGGGCCGAGGCCAACAAGTACGCGGCAGGCAACTGGAAGAAGGCCCATGCGCCGGAACGTGTCCTCCGCTGGCTGGCGCGCTACCACGCCTGGCGCTTGAAGTGAAGCATGCATCGGTGAGCGGCTGGTTCCGTCGCCTGCTCTGCGCCTTGCCGCTGCTGGCCAACGTGGCGGCGGCGCAGGTGCCGTCGAGCGGGATCTGGAACGTGCTGCTCGCGCGCCACGTGGTGGTCATCGATGGCGGCCATGCCTCGCGCGTGGACTATGCCGGCATGCGCCGCGACAAGGCGCTGCTCGATACCTACACCAGGCAACTGAGCGCGGTGACGGCCGCGCAGTTCGATGCATGGGGCAAGGCCGACCGGATGGCCTTCCTGATCAATGCCTACAACGCATTCACCGTCGAGAAGGTGCTGACCCGCTGGCCCGACCTGCACTCGATCAAGGATCTGGGGAGCTTCCTTGCCAGCCCCTGGCGGGATCGCTTCTTCACCTTGCTGGGCCGGCGGCGGGATCTGGACGACGTCGAGGGCATGCTGCGCGCGCCGGGGCGCTACGACGATCCGCGCATCCACTTCGCCCTCAACTGCGCTTCGATCGGCTGTCCGATGCTGCAGCCGTCCGCCTACGACGGCGCGCAGCTAGGCCGCCAGCTGGACGCGGCCGTCGCCGGCTTCCTGGGGGACTCCTCGCGCAATCGCTACGACCCGGCGACCGGTGCGCTGGAGGTCTCGCGCATCTTCGACTGGTACGCCGATGATTTTTCCCGCGGTCCGGCCGGCTCGGTGAAGGGCTTCCTGGCAGCCCATGCGGCCTCGCTCAGCGACGACCCGGCGATCCGCCAGCGGCTTCGCGCCCAGTCGCTTGCGCTCCGTTTCCTGCCCTACGACTGGCGCCTCAATGGCGTTGCGTACGCAGGCCGCCACTGAAAAAACCTTCCCATCGACGACGCCTTCGCAACCGCGCCGCGGTCGGGAATGCGGCACGCCTGCCGGTGGTTTCCATGGCGCGCGCCTGGTGCCAGCCCGTGCCGCTGCAGCTGATGTCCGGCCAGAGCCGGTTCAACCCGCGCCCATCTTCACGGCGCATCCAGCGGCTGGCGAAGCAGCGCCAGCAGCCGTTGCTGATCCGCCGCGCGATAGCGATCGAGCCCCAGTTGCATGGACGACTGCGGCGATGCGGGCCGCTCCCGGTAGCTGCGGAACAGGCGGTCCCACCACGACACGTGGAAGCCGAAATTGCTGTCGTGCTCGGCCGGCAATACCGAATGGTGGATGCGGTGCATGTCGGGGGTCACGAAGGCCCAGCGCAACCGGCGGTCGAGACCCGCCGGCAGGGCGAGGTTGGCATGGGTGAGCAGGGCGAAGCTGCTCAGCACGATCTCGAAGGCCAGCACGGCGGGCGGCGGGGCGCCCAGCAGCAGCACGACCGCGATCTTGATCCCCATCGACAGCAGGATTTCGACCGGGTGGAAGCGCACGCCGGAGCTGACATCGAGCGCCATGTCGGTATGGTGCACGCGGTGCAGGCGCCACAACGCGCCGATCCGGTGCATCAGGCGATGCTGCGCATAGATCGCCAGGTCCAGGGCGACGAAGGCGATCGCCGCCGCCGGCCACGGCGGAACCCGCCACAGATGCAATGCCCCGATGTCTTCGGCCTGCGCCCACCGCGCCGCGTCCACCGCCAGCCAGGGCAGCAGCAGGCGCAGGCACAACGCATTGATCAGGCCCAGGCCAAGATTCACCGGCCAGCGCTGCCGGCGCTGCGGGGCCGCGCAGTGCCGCGGCCGCCACCGCTCGGCGACGCCCAGCAGGACGAGCAGCGAAAGGAACAGCCAGAGGCGAAATGCGGGGTCGTTCATGCGCGCGGTGGAACCGTCGAAAGGCCAGGGAGACGCGTCGGCGGCCCGGCTTGTCGATCCTGCCGATGGCCCGCTCGGGCCGTCGAAGCATAGCTGACCGCCATCCGGCAGACTGCCAGCGCGGTGTTGCCCGCTTGGCTCCCTTCGGGCGAGGCAGGTTCGGGCCATCTGCCGCGGCGCGTCCGCAGGAAAGGG
>JAGWMU010000195.1 GCA_028873095.1 Pseudomonadota bacterium
TGGCTCTGTTCAAACAGTTCGGCAAAACTTTCAGTCATGTTGATTCCATAGTGGGAAAAGACCGTTGCTCATCGCGTTCATCTTGATGTGATACGCACGAACCTTGCGGTCCACCGGTTGGGGGTGCCTTCAGCGGTTCCAGCGGAACCGGCCGTCGCCACCGTTGGTCGAAACCCCCTGCCGCGGCAGGGGCACAGAAACCGCCGCACAACCTCGATCTATGGCTGCACGACGGCAAGTACTTTCGCGACGACGTCGTCGATGCCGATGCCGGTGGTATCCACCAGCAGAGCATCTTCGGCAGGCTTGAGCGGCGCGACCGCGCGCGATGCATCGCGGTTGTCGCGCGCCTCAATTTCTCGCTGCAGGCCCGCAAGTGTAACGTTGAGTCCCTTTTCCTTCAACTGCTTATAGCGCCTTTTCGCACGCTCGGCGGCGCTCGCCGTGAGGAAAACCTTGAACGCGGCGTCGGGGAAGATCACCGTCCCCATGTCGCGCCCATCGGCCACCAATCCGGGCGGCTTGCGAAAACCCAGTTGCAGCGCCACCAGCGCCTCGCGCACCGGCGGCATCGCGGCGATCGCCGAGGCCGCGGCACCGGCCGTTTCGGTGCGCAATTCGTCGGTAGCGTCGTGGCCGTTGACGATGACGCGTACCCCGCCATCCTTGCCGGCGGCACGGAACCTGATGCTGATGCCCTGCGCGCAACGGGTCACCGCCTCCACATCCGACACATCGAGCCCGGCCATGCCGGCGGCGTAGCCCACCGCGCGGTAAAGCGCGCCGGAGTCCAGCAGGTGCCAGCCGAGATGCTCGGCCACCAGGGCGCTGATCGTGCCCTTGCCGGATCCGGACGGCCCGTCGATGGTGAGCACGGGAACGGACGCGGCACGACTCATGGCAACTCCTGGCGGGACGGGAAATGCCGGAGTTTAACGCGTTGACCCCACCGGGAACGCGTGCTATCTAGCCCCTCCGCCTGCCCAAAGGTCTCCGAAATCGCCCATGACCGACCTTCGCCACGAATTCGAACAGGCCGCCAGAGATATCCAGCGGCTGGACAGGCGTCCCGACAACGACACGCTGCTGAAGCTCTATGCCTTGTACAAGCAGGGTTCGGAAGGCGATCTGCGACGCACCCAGCCAGGCTTCTTCGACTTCGTCGGTACCGCCAAGCACGAGGCATGGGCACACCTTCATGGCGTGCCCGAAGAGGAAGCCATGCGCCGCTATATCGCGCTGGTACGCCAACTGCTGGGGTGAGCGCCGGGGCGGCTGCACGCAGCGCTTGCTTTTGTATATCGATAACCGGCACATTCATACGATCGTTTGAGCCGGCCGCGCCCGCATGAATTTTCCGAAATTGTTCACTCCGCTCGACCTGGGCCACGTCACCCTGCCCAACCGCATCCTGATGGGATCGATGCATACCGGGCTGGAGGACAAGGCCGGCGACTACGACAAGCTGGCGGCGTACTTCGCCGAACGCGCGCGCGGCGGCGTCGGCCTGATGGTCACCGGCGGCATCGCGCCCAGCATCCAGGGCTGGCTGAAGCCGTTCGGCGGACGCCTGACGATGCCATGGCACCAGCCGCGCCACCGCAAAGTGACCCGCGCCGTGCATGCCGAGGGCGGACGCATCTGCCTGCAGATCCTGCATGCCGGGCGCTACGGCTATCACCCGTTGTCGGTGGCGCCATCGCGAATCAGGTCGCCGATCACCCCGTTCACGCCCCGCGCGCTCTCGTCGCGCGGCGTGGAGCGCACCATCGGCGACTTCGTGCGATGCGCCAGGCTGGCGCAGGATGCCGGCTACGACGGTGTCGAGGTGATGGGTTCGGAAGGCTACCTGATCAACCAGTTCATCGCCGCGCGCACCAACCGGCGCGACGATGCCTGGGGCGGCGACGCCACGCGGCGCATGCGCTTTCCGGTCGAGATCGTGCGCCGCACGCGCGAAGCCGTCGGCCGCGACTTCATCATCATCTACCGGCTGTCGATGCTCGACCTGGTCGAGGGCGGCCAGGACTGGAGCGAGATCGTGGCCCTGGCCAAGGCGATCGAGGCCGCCGGCGCGAGCATCATCAACACCGGCATCGGCTGGCATGAGGCGCGCGTGCCGACGATCGTCACCAGCGTGCCGCGGGCAGGTTTCGCCTGGGTCACGAAGAAGCTCAAGGGCGAGGTGGCGATTCCGTTGATCGCCACCAACCGCATCAACATGCCGGAAGTGGCCGAGCGCATCCTGGCCGACGGCGAAGCCGACATGGTGTCGATGGCACGTCCGCTGCTCGCCGATCCGGAGTGGGCCAACAAGGCCGGAGCCGGCCGCAGCGAGCGCATCAACACGTGCATCGCCTGCAATCAGGCCTGCCTCGACCACGTGTTCCAGAACCGCCGCGCCAGCTGCCTGGTCAACCCGCGCGCCTGCCATGAAACCGAACTGGGGATCGAGCCGGCCAGTGTGCGCAAACGCATCGTCGTGATCGGCGCCGGACCCGCAGGCATGGCGTGCGCCAGCACGCTGGGCCAGCGCGGGCACGCCGTGACGTTGATCGACCGGGCCGCCGAAATCGGTGGCCAGTTCAACTACGCCAAGCAGATACCGGGCAAGGAGGAGTTCCACGAAACCCTGCGCTATTTTCGCCACCAGCTGAGCGAACACGGCGTCGATGTGCAGCTGGGCCGGACCGCGGACGCCGCGTCGCTGCGTGCCGCAGGGTACGACGAAGTGGTGATCGCCACCGGCATCACGCCGCGGACGGTGAGCTTTCCGGGCAGCGACGATCCCCGCGTATTGAGCTACATCGACGTGCTGGACAGCCACTGCCGGGTCGGCGCCAGGGTGGCGATCATCGGCGCCGGCGGCATCGGTTTCGATGTGGCCGAGTACCTGGTCGAACACCAGCCCTCGCCCACCACCGAGATTGCCCGCTGGACCCGCGAATGGGGCGTGGACATGCAGCTGGCGCAGCGCGGCGGCCTGCAGCCGGCGCGGCCCGAACCGCCAGCCCGGGAGATCTGGCTATTGCAGCGCAGCGAGGGCCGCCCCGGCGCCCGGCTCAACAAGACGACGGGGTGGGTGCACCGGGCCACGCTCAAGGGCAAGCAGGTGCAGATGTTCGGCGATGTCGTCTACCAGCGCTTCGACGACCGGGGCCTGCACGTCGACATCGACGGTGCGGCGCAGATCCTGCCGGTCGACCATGTCGTGGTCTGCGCAGGCCAGGAGCCGGACCGGCGACTGGCCGACGAGCTGATCGCGGCGGGCCTGAAAGTCCACGTCATCGGTGGCGCCGACCGGGCGGCCGAACTCGACGCCAAGCGCGCCATCGCCCAGGGCACCCGGCTGGCCAGCGAGCTGTGAGGATGGCCGGGGCGCCGCCAGCGCCTGCGGTCGACGGCCCGCCATCGTGAAAAGAAAACGCCCCGCAAGTGCGACGCATCGATATGGGCTCAAGGGGGGGACGAAGGCCGGATACCGTATTTAGCGTCGCTGCGGGGCGAGGGCCGCCGCCACCAAGGGGGTAGTGGCGCGACAAGACTATTTTATGATCGACGCAATAAGGTATCTAATATATATTTAGCTATTGATTAATTCGATACGGCTATATGTTTGATTTCCGCCAATTGCGCTATTTCGTTGCCGTCGCCGACGAATTGAGCTTCACCCGGGCGGCGATACGCCTGCACATTTCGCAGCCGCCATTGTCCCAGCAGATTCAATCGCTGGAACAGGACCTGGGCGTGCGCTTGCTGGAACGCACCAAACGCCAGGTGAGCCTGACCGAACCCGGGCGGATCTTTCTGGAGCAGGCAAGGCAGATCCTGGCCAAGGCCGACGAAGCGCGCGGCCAGGTGGTGGCCGCTGCGGCAGGCTGCGACGGCCAGCTGCGCATGGCGTACACGGCATCCGTCTCGTTTCATCCGGCGCTGCCGCAGACCTTGCTGCGCTATCGCCAGATTGCGCCCAACGTCCGTCTGCTGCTCAGCGAGATGTACACCGAGCCCCAGTTCTCGGCGCTTCTGGCGGGCCAGATCGATGTCGGCTTTGTCCGCGGCAAACCGGCTCATGCGCAGGACGCCCGCGCGCTCCGGCTGAGCGTGATCGACCGCGAGCCCTTGCTGCTGGCCCTGCCCGCGGGCCATCCGCTGGCAGGCCGCAGCAGCCTCCAGCTTGCCGAGGTGGCGGGCGATACGTTCGTGTCGCAGCCACGCCAGCTGGCTGCCACGCTCTACGATCAACTGGTGAATCTGGCGACCAGGGCGGGATTCAAGCCGTTGCTCGGGCAACAGGCACAACAGATCAACGGCTTGCTGGCGCTGGTCGCCGCAGGCCTGGGCCTTGCCCTGGTACCGGCATCGGTGCGGGCGGTGCGGCTGTCCGGGGTGAGTTACGTGGCGCTGGAGGATTCCGACGCCTATCTGCTTCTGGCCGTGGCCTGCCGCAACGACGACCATTCGCCGGCGCTGCTGAAGTTGCTGTCCACGGTGGCCGGGTCGGCGATCGCAGCGGGCTTGTGATAACCCGAGCAAGTCGTTAAACTTGCCGGCTTGTATTCCCGTTTAGTGTCAGGAGCTTGCCGTGAAGGTGCTTAATTCGTTGAAATCCGCCAAGGCGCGGCACCGCGACTGCAAGATCGTGCGTCGCCGCGGCAAGGTCTTCGTGATCTGCAAGAGCAATCCCCGTTTCAAGGCTCGTCAACGCTGATCGCCGGCGCGACGACCCGAGAAAAAAGGCCGCGCAAGCGGCCTTTTCCATGTGTGCGAACCGGTTCCGCGTCAGCTGCGACCGAC
>JAGWMU010000018.1 GCA_028873095.1 Pseudomonadota bacterium
CGGCGGCAGGAAGCCCTCGAACACGAAACGGTCGCTCGGCAAGCCAGCCACCGACAGCGCCGCGATGGCGGCGCAGGCACCAGGCACCGGGATGCAGCGAACGCCGGCCGCACGCGCCGCGCGCACCAGGCGGAAACCCGGGTCGCTGACCAGCGGCGTGCCTGCGTCGGAGATCAGCGCCACCGCGTCGCCCGCCACCAGCCGCCGCACGATCGCCTCCACCGCCTCGCGTTCATTGTGTTCGTGCAATGCGATCAACGGCGTATCGATGCCGTGATGCAGCAGCAGCGGGCGGCTGTGGCGGGTGTCCTCGGCGGCGATCACCGCGACCGCGCGCAGGCTGTCGACGGCGCGGGCGGACAGGTCGTCGCGATGGCCGATCGGGGTAGCCACCACCCACAGGCAGCCGGGCTGAACTGATGACATCGGAAAACTCCTGTCCCGCGACCGGGCAATGCGATCCGCTATGATCGCTCATTGACGACCATGACGATCGAGGGAATTCCCATGCGCCTCATGCGCCTCTCGCGCGCCGCCGCGATCGGACTGCTGCTTGCGTTCGCGCTGACCGGCTGCATACCGGCGAACATCCAGCGCTCGCCGGCTGAAATCGCCGCCGCGCACCATGCCGCCGCGCTGGCGCAACAGGGGCAGTTCGAGCAGTCCGCGCAGGCCTATCTGGCGCTGGCCGCCCAATCCTCCGGCCGCCAGGACCACTATCGCCTGCTTGCCGCCGAGGCGTGGTGGCAGGAAGGCCGGATCGAGCACGCCGCCACCACGCTCGCACAGATCAAATCGCGACGCCTGAGCGGCGACGAACCGTTGCGCCTGGACCTGCTGCAGGCCGAACTGGCGCTGTCCCGGCACGACCCCGCCACCGCGCTGCGGCTCACCACCCAGCCGAACGTCAGCGTCCCGCCCGCGCTGCAACTGCGCCTGCATGAGCTGCGCGCCCGCGCGATGGCCGCCAGCGGCGACAACTGGGGGGCCGCACGCACCCGGATCGAGATGGACAGCCAGCTGAGCGGTTTCGACCAATCGCAGAACCGCCGGCAGGCGCTCGACCTGCTGCGCAAGGTCGGCATCGAGTCGCTCAAGCAGCGCGCCGCCGCGATGACCCCCGCCGACCCCATGCTGACCTGGGTCGATGAAGCCCTCGGTCGGCTCGGCGTGGCCGTGGCGCGACCGCAGATCACCCTGCAGCAGCCGGTCGGCACCCTCATACCCGGCCCCGGCGCGAATGTGCGCGAAGGCTACGAGGTGCCCGCGCAGATTGCGCTGCTGCTGCCCGGCGACGGCAACTATGCGGCAGCAAGCACGTCGATCCGGGAGGGGTTTTTCGCGGCCTACATCCATGCCGGCCTGAACCATGCCCCGCGCCCGCTGGTGCGCGTGTACAACAGCCACGGCACAGCGGACGGTGCGATCAATGCCTACCGGCAGGCGGTCGAGGATGGCGCGAAACTGGTGGTCGGCCCGCTGACCCGCAGTGAAGTCGCCGCGGTGTTCGGCCAGGCGCAGCTGGCGGTGCCGGTGCTGGCGCTGAATCACCCCGACAACGGGCAACTGCCGGCCGGCAATGCCAGCGAATTCGGCTTGCTGCCGGAAACCGAGGGTGCCCAGGCTGCCGATCACATGATCGAACGGGGCCTGCGGCATGCCTATGTACTGATCTCCGGCGACGACTTCGCCCAGCGCGCCGCCGGCGCATTCAAGGCCGAGCTGGTCGCCCGCGGCGGCCAGCTGGACGGCATGGCCACCTTGACGAATTTCACCAGCGTGCTCGGCGGACTGAAGGCCGCCGGGATCCCGATGGTCGCCAACACCGTCACCGGCGCCGGCGCCGTCACGCCGCCGAGCACCACGACCGCCACGGATACCGGCATCTTCATCAGCATGCGGCCGAACGAGGCACGCATGCTGCTGCCGCAGATGCAGATCGAGAACATCCACCTGCCGATTTTCGCCACGTCGCACGTCTATGCCGGTTCCGACAACGCCACGGCCGACCGCGATCTGGACGGCGTGGAGTTCTGCGATGCGCCCTGGCTGTTCAATGCCCAGCCCGGCCTGCCCGACCATGACGAGATCGCCGCCCGGCTGCCGGCCGCCCGCGACGGCGGCGCACGGCTGTTCGCGTTCGGCATGGATGCCTGGAACCTGGTGCCGTACCTCGACTGGCTGCGCGAACACCCCGGCAGCTACCTGCCCGGCGCCAGCGGGCAGCTTGCCGCGGACCAGTTCGGCCGGGTGCGTCGCGTGCTGATCTGGGCCAGGTTCCAGGACGGCCTGGCGCGGCCGCTCGGCGGCAGCCTGCAGATGGACGACGTTCCCTCCGCGGCGCCCCCGGCGGCCACCGCGCCGGCGCCGGCGGGCGCATCGTCGACCGGCGGCAATCCACCAACCTCGGGCTGATGCGCAGCCTCGGCACGCCCTTCGAACAGCGCGCCTGCGCCGAACTCGAACGGGCCGGGCTGAGCCTGCTCGCGCGCAACTACGCCACGCGCCACGGCGAGCTGGATCTGGTGATGCGCGACGGCGACACCGTGGTGTTCGTCGAAGTGCGCTATCGCCGGAATGCCAGTCACGGCGATGCCGCCGCCTCGGTCACGACCGGCAAGCAGGCCAAGCTGATCCAGGCGGCCCGGCACTGGCTCGCGGCGCATCCGCAATACGCCAGGCGCGCCTGCCGCTTCGATGTGGTCAGCTACGACGGTCCGGCCGACGCGATCCGCCGGAACTGGCTGCGCGGCGCCTTCGAGGCCACCCAAGCCCCGTAGCGGTGGCAGGCTCGCGGCGAAATCCGCGAACAGCAAATTGTTCCCGCGAGTGGATTACGCTTCACGCATGCCCGTGCCCACCGAACTGCTTGCCGCCCTGCGCGAAATCTTCCCCGCCGATGCGCTGGCCACCGGCGAAGCCGAACGCATCGCCTACGCCTACGACAACTCGCGCCTGCACGCCCCGCCCGATGCGGTGGTGTTCGCCACCGGACATGCCCAGGTCGAGGCGCTGGTGCAGGCATGCCGCAAGCACCGGGTGCCGGTGATCGCGCGGGGTCGCGGCAGCAACACCACCGGCGCCACGGTGCCGGTGGACGGCGGCGTGGTGGTGAGTTTCGAGCGGATGAACCGGATCCTGCGGATCGACCCGGACAACCGCCTCGCGGTGGTCGAACCGGGCGTGCTCAATGGCGACCTGCAGCAGGCGCTGGCGGCGCACGGCTTCTTCTGGCCGCCCGATCCCAGCTCGGCGCCGTGGTGCAGCATCGGCGGCAACCTGGCCTGCAACTCGGCCGGTCCGCGCACGGTGAAATACGGCAGCCCGCGCGAAAATACGCTGGGACTGCGCGCGGTCGCCGGCCACGGCGAAGGCTTCCGCTGCGGCACCTTCACCAGCAAGGGCGCCACCGGCTACGACCTGACCCGCCTGCTGATCGGCTCGGAAGGCACGCTGGCGCTGATCACCGAAGCCACCCTGAAGCTCACGCCGAAGCCTTCCGCGATACGCACCCTGCGCGCGACCTATCGGGACGTGGGCGCGGCGGCCCGCGCGGTGGCGCGGATCATGGCGCAGCCGGTGACGCCGTGCGCGCTGGAGTTCATCGACGAGGTGGCACTGAAGCTGGCGCACGACCACGGCGGCGACAGCGTGCCGCTGGCCGGCGCGATGCTGCTGATCGAAGTGGACGGCGAGCCGGAGACCCTGCCCGGCGCCGTCGCGGCGGTCTCGGCCGCCGCCCGCGGCGATGGGCTGGACGAGCTGAAGGTCGCGCAGGGCGCCGAGGAAACCCGCATGTTGTGGGCGGCCCGCAAGGCGCTGTCGCCGGCGCAGCGCGCGATTTCGCCGCACAAGATCAACGAGGACGTGGTGGTGCCGGTGAGCCGTCTGCCGGCGCTGGTCGACGGCATCAAGCGGCTGTCGGCGAGCCATGGCGTGCTGATCGTCACTTTCGGCCACGCCGGCAACGGCAACCTGCACGTCAACCTGCTGCCGCGCGACGACGCCGAGCGCGCGCGCGCGCAGGCATGCCTGGCCGAGATCTTCGCGCTGGTGATCGCACTCGAGGGCACGCTGTCGGGCGAACACGGCATCGGCATGCTCAAGCGCGAATTCATGCCGCTGGCCCTGTCGCCGAGCACGCTCGGGCTGATGCGCAACATCAAGACGGCGTTCGACCCGGACGGCATCCTCAATCCGGGCAAGCTGCTCCCCTGATTCCCCATCCGCCGCGGATGACTGCGGCATGCCAATATGCATGGCATGGATTCCGCCTTCGACCGCCTGCTCGCCGAAATCCGCGCCTGCCGGATCTGCACCGCCCACCTGCCGCTGGGGCCGCGGCCGGTGCTGCAGGCATCGGCGTCGGCGCGGCTGCTGATCGTCAGCCAGGCGCCAGGGCGCAAGGTGCACGACAGCGGCATCCCGTTCAACGATGTCAGCGGCGAACGCCTGCGTGACTGGCTCGGCATCGACCGCGCCACGTTCTACGACGCCAGCCGCATTGCGATCGTGCCGATGGGCCTGTGCTTTCCCGGCACCGCGCATGGCGGCGACCTGCCGCCGCGTCCGGAATGCGCCGCGAACTGGCATCCGCGATTGCTGCCCCTGCTCACCCGGGTGCGGCTGACCCTGCTGGTCGGCCAGTACGCGCAGGCGGGCGTGCTCGGCCTGCCGCGCGGCACCCGCCTGAGCGACACCATGCTGACCTGGCGCGAACACCTCGCCCACGCGCGCCTGCCGCTGCCGCATCCGAGTCCGCGCAACCGGTTGTGGCTGGCGCGCCATCCCTGGTTCGCCGAGGAACTGCTGCCGGTCCTGCGCGAGCGCGTGGCCGACGCGCTGTCCGCGGCGGATTGAGCCCGCCGGCCTGCCTCGCGCTGCATCGCGCCTTGCCGGGCGTGCGCCGGTTGTCTAACCTGCCGGGGCCTCGAGGCCAGGGGGGTCGCCCCGCGGCATCGCCGGGGAACGCCCACGCCGGAAATCCGCCCATGAGCCTCAAGCTGCGCCTCGTCGCGATGAACTTCCTGCAGTTCTTCGTGTGGGGCTCGTGGCTGCTGACCATCGGCGCCTACTGGTTCCAGAACCGGCACTGGTCCGGTGCGCAGTTCGGCGCGATCTTCTCGACCATGGGCATCGCCTCGCTGTTCATGCCCTCGCTGATGGGGATGCTCGCGGACAAGTGGATCAACGCGGAGAAACTCTACGGCGCCCTGCACATCGCCGGCGCCGCCGTGCTGTTCACGGTCCCGCTGATCGACCATCCCGGCACCCTGTTCTGGGTGATGCTGCTCGACATGATGTGCTACATGCCGACCATCGCGCTGGCGATCGCGGTGGCGTATTCGGCGCTGAAGGGCGACGGCAAGGACGTGGTGGTCGCTTACCCGCCGATCCGGGTGTGGGGCACGATCGGCTTCATCGCCGCCCTGTGGACGGTCAGCCTGCTGCATCTGGAAACCTCCGCCGGCCAGTTCTACGTGGCCTCCGGCGCGGCCCTGCTGCTGGGGCTGTATGCGTTCAGCCTGCCGCCGTGCCCGCCGAAGCTGGGGCGCCGGCCGGGCGCGTCGCTGCTCGATGCGCTGGGCCTGACTTCGTTCAAGCTGTTCCGCAACGGCAAGCTGGCGGTCTTCTTCGTCTTCGCGATGCTGCTGGGCGCCGCACTGCAGCTGACCAACGCCTACGGCGACACCTTCCTGCACGATTTCGCCAGGGTCGATGCGTACAAGGGGCTGCTGGCGGTGCGCTACCCGGCGATCATCATGTCGATTTCGCAGGTCTCCGAAACGCTGTTCATCCTGGCCATTCCGTTCTTCCTGAAGCGCTTCGGCATCAAGACGGTGATGCTCGCCAGCATGCTGGCGTGGACCGTGCGCTTCGGCCTGTTCGCCTGGGGCAACCCGGGCCCGGGCCTGTGGATGATCGTGCTGTCGTGCATCGTGTACGGCATGGCCTTCGACTTCTTCAACATCTCGGGCTCCCTGTTCGTCGAGGGGCAGAGCGACCCGTCGATCCGCGCCAGCGCGCAGGGCCTGTTCATGCTGATGACCAACGGCGTGGGCGCGGTGCTGGGCAGTTCGCTGAGCGGCCTGATCATCGACCGCTGGTTCACCCGTGCGGACGGCGGCAAGGACTGGCACGGGATCTGGACGGCGTTCGCGCTGTATGCGCTGGCGGTGGCGGTGCTGTTCGTGCTGCTGTTCCGGCACCGGCACGATGCCGGCGCGACCGCCAGCGCGCATCCCGGGCGCGGCGAAGTGGCCGCGCCCTGAGAACCGCGCCAGGCGCGGGTGGCGTCCGCGCTGCCGCTACAATGCACGGATGCGCATCGGCCCTTACCTGATCGACCCGCCCGTGGTGCTCGCCCCGATGGCGGGCGTCACCGACAAGCCGTTCCGCCTGCTGTGCAAGCGGCTGGGCGCGGGGCTGGCGGTGTCGGAGATGACCAGCGCCGACCCGCGCCTGTGGCGCACGCGCAAGTCGCTGCAGCGGATGGACCATGCCGGCGAGCCCGAACCGGTCAGCGTGCAGATCGCCGGCTACGACCCGGCGATGCTGGCCGAGGCGGCGCGCTTCAATGTCGCCAACGGCGCGCAGCTGATCGACATCAACATGGGCTGCCCGGCGAAGAAGGTGTGCAACGTGTGGTCGGGTTCCGCCCTGCTGCAGGACGAGCCGCTGGTGGCGCGCATCGTGAAGGCGGTGGTGGGCGCGGTGGACGTGCCGGTGACGCTGAAGATCCGCACCGGCTGGGATCGGCACAACCGCAACGCATTGAACATCGCGCGCATCGCCGAGGACGCCGGCATCGCCGCACTGGCCGTGCACGGGCGCACCCGCGCGGACAGGTACGAGGGCGAGGCCGAGTACGAAACGATCGCGGCGGTAAAGGCTTCCGTGCGGATCCCGGTGCTGGCCAACGGCGACATCGTTACGCCGCAACAGGCGAAGCGCGTGCTCGACGTCACCGGCGCCGACGCCGTGATGGTCGGCCGCGGCGCCCAGGGCCGGCCATGGATCTTCCGCGAGATCGCGCACTACCTGGCCACCGGCGTGGCGCTGCCGGAACCGTCGCCGGCCGAGGTGGCGCAGATCCTGCTCGGCCATCTCGAACACCTGTACGCGTTCTACGGCGAGCGGGCCGGCGTGCGCATCGCGCGCAAGCATCTTGGCTGGTACGCGAAGGACCGCCCGCAGAACGCGGCATTTCGCCAGGTGGCCCATCGCGCCGAAAGCGCCGACGAACAGCTGCGGCTGACCCGCGACTACTTCGCCGCACTGGGCAGCGGCCTGCGCGCGGCGGCCTGATGCTTCCCGACGTTTCGCCCGCCGGCAGCGGAACAGGCTTGCGTGCTTTCGCCCGCGGCGTCACGTACCATCGCGGCTCAGCGAATGCGAACCGTCGCCCATGAATTCCCGGCCCACCGCAGTTCCCCCGCACGAAGCTGTCGAACAGCTCGAACGCGCCCAGGCACGCTGGTCGCTGATCGATGCCTTGCTGCGCCGCCTGGCTTCCCGGCTCACCTACGCCGCGGAGGGCCGCAGTCCGCGACTGGACGGCACGCTGGCGGATATCCGCCAACAGTTGCGCGAACCGCTCGCCGAAGAGGCCATCGAGCCCCTGCTCGCCCACCTGGCCGAAGCGGTCAGGTCGCTCGACGAACCACCGGCGCCGGCCGCCGCCGCACCACCCGTGCCCGTCAACGCTTCCGCCGGCGAAGTGCTGCTGGCCCTGCTCGACCGGCTGAAGCTGGACCAAGCCTCCAGCGCGCGCCTGGCCACCCTGCGCGCTGCCATCGTGGAAGCCACCGACCTGCCCGCACTCGCACGGCAGGCCGAAGCCCTGGCGGGCATGGTCAACCGGCACTACCGGCAGATCGGGGAGCAGCAGGCGGCTGCCGAACGGTTGCTGACCCACGTTACCAGGCAACTGGAGCAACTGGCCCAATACCTGGCACGCGAGGGCGCCGACCGCCAGGACGGCAGCGGCGCACGCCAGGAACTCGACCACCGCCTGATCGACGAGATCGATGCGCTGGGCAGCCGGATGCATCAAGCGACCGACCTGGGCACGCTGCAGCAGGAGGTCCAGTCGCGCCTCGGCACCATCACCTCGCATCTGGAGACTTTCCGCGAGCGCGAGGCCGCCAGAGAGCGCGACTGGCAGCTACGCGCCGAACAGATGAACCAGCGCATCCACGAACTGGAGCGCTCGGCGCAGGCCATGGAGGCCAACCTGCACCAGGAACATCAGCTGGCCTCGACCGATGCGCTGACCGGGATCGCCAACCGGCTGGCCTTCGAGCAGCACATGGCCGCGGCCTGCCGGGAAGTGGCGCAGACCTGCGTCGATACCTGCCTGCTGGTGCTGGACATCGACCGGTTCAAGCAGATCAACGACAGTTTCGGCCATGCCGCCGGCGACCGCGCGCTGCGCATCGTCGCCGAGCAGCTGAAGGCCAGGCTGCGCGCCGACGACCTGCTGGCACGCTACGGCGGCGAGGAATTTGTCGTGGTATTGGCGGCAACCGGCGCGGAGGCCGGCCTGCGCGTCGCCGAAATGCTGCGCACCGGCATCGAGAGCATCGGCTTTCGCGGCCAGCAGCAGCCGGTGCGCATCACGCTGTCGTGCGGGCTGACCGCGCTGCGGGCCGACGACACGCCGGACAGCGCTTTCGAACGCGCCGACCGGGCGCTGTACCGGGCCAAGCACGACGGCCGCAACCGATGCGCGATCCTGTGATGAGCGCACGGTGCGCGGCCGTCCAGACGGCTGAACCAGGCCCGCGCCGCCGGCCCGCGAGCCGGCTGCAAACCGGACCGGCCCGTTGTATCATGTCCAATTTCTTTTATCTCTTCATCCGAAAGGAAGGATGTATCCCACAATGAGCAGCCACCTCTTCACCTCCGAATCGGTTTCCGAAGGCCATCCGGACAAAGTTGCCGATCAGATTTCCGATGCCGTGCTCGACGCGATCCTGGCGCAGGATCCCCGTGCCCGCGTCGCCTGCGAGACGATGGTGAAGACAGGCGTGGCGATCGTCGCCGGCGAAATCACCACCAGCGCGTGGATCGACCTGGAGGCGCTGACCCGCAAGGTGATCATCGACATCGGCTACAGCTCCAGCGAGGTCGGCTTCGACGGCGAGACCTGCGGCGTGCTGAATCTGATCGGCAAGCAGTCGCCGGATATCAACCAGGGCGTGGACCGCAAGAACCCGGAAGACCAGGGCGCCGGCGACCAGGGCCTGATGTTCGGCTACGCCACCAACGAGACCAAGGACATGATGCCGGCGGCGATCCACTACGCGCATCGCCTGGTCGAGCAGCAGGCCAAGGTGCGCAAGGCGAAGAAGTCGCCGCTGCCGTGGCTGCGTCCGGACGCCAAGAGCCAGGTCACCCTGCGCTACGAGAACGACAAGGCGGTGGCGATCGACGCCGTGGTGCTGTCGACCCAGCACGACCCGGACGTCAAGCAGAAGGATCTGATCGAGGCGGTGCGCGAGACCATCCTGAAGCCGGTGCTGCCGGCCAAATGGCTGCACAAGGGCACCAAGTTCCACATCAACCCGACCGGCAAGTTCGTGATCGGCGGACCGGTCGGCGACTGCGGCCTGACCGGGCGCAAGATCATCGTCGACACCTACGGCGGCTGGGCCCGCCATGGCGGCGGTGCGTTCTCCGGCAAGGATCCGTCCAAGGTCGACCGTTCGGCCGCCTACGCCGCGCGCTACGTGGCCAAGAACATCGTGGCCGCCGGCATCGCCGACCGCTGCGAGGTGCAGGTGAGCTACGCGATCGGCGTGGCGCACCCCACCTCGATCTCGGTCACCACCTTCGGCACCGGCAAGATCGGCGACGACAAGATCGAGAAGCTGATCCGCAAGCATTTCGACCTGCGTCCGTACGGCATCCTGAAGATGCTCGACCTGATCCATCCGATGTACCAGCAGACCGCCAGCTACGGCCACTTCGGCCGCAGCCCGCAGCAGATGAAGGACGCCAACGGCAACACCTTCACCGCGTTCTCGTGGGAAAAGACCGACAAGGCCGAGGCGCTGCGCGCCGACGCCCGGATCAAGTAGGCGACACGCCCGGCCTCACGACGACCGGAACGGCTGCCTGCGGCAGGCCTCCGCGCCGCAGGGCGACGCGAAGACCCGCCCCGGCGGGGTCAGCCGTTCCACTGCCCCAGCGCCGCCAGACCATTGTCCCGCGCACGGGCATGCACGGTCTTCTGCGCTTCGGCGTAGTTCGCCTTCATGTCCTTCGACCACAGCTTCAGTGCCGCCTGCTGCATGGCGCGGCCATATGAGAACGACAGCGGCCAGGGATGCGGCCCGATGCGGTTCATCGCGTTCAGATGCGCGGTGGACTGCTCGTCGGTCTGCCCACCGGAGAGAAACACGATGCCCGGCAGCGAGGCCGGCACGGTGCTCTTGAGCACGCGCACGGTGGCTTCGGCCACTTCCTCGGCATCCACCTGCTCGTCGCAATCCTTGCCGGGGATGACCATGCTGACCTTGAGGATGGTGCCTTCGAGCATCACGTTCTGCTCGTACAGCGAGTTGAACAGGCTGCGCAGCACGGCCTCGTGCACCTCGTAGCTGACCTCGATGCTGTGGTCGCCGTCCATGATCACCTCGGGCTCGACCATCGGCACGATGCCCGCTTCCTGGCACAACGCGGCGTAGCGGGCGAGCACGTGGCAGTTGGCCTCAATCGCGGTGGAACTGGGGTTGTCCTCGCTGATGTTGATCACCGCGCGCCACTTGGCGAACTGCGCGCCCAGCCGGGCGTATTCCTGCAGCCGCTCGCGCAGGCCGTCGAGGCCCTCGGTGACCACGTCGCCGGGAAAGCCGGCCAGCGGCTGCGGCCCCTTGTCGACCTTGATGCCGGGGATGATGCCGGCCTTTTTCATGACCTGGGTGAACGGCACGCCGTCGCGCGTCGACTGCCGGATCGTCTCGTCGTACAGGATCGCGCCGGAGATGTGCTCGTTCAGGCCCGGCGTGGTCAGCAGCAACTCGCGGTAGGCGCGGCGATTCTCCTCGGTGTTCTCGATGCCGACGGCCTCGAAGCGTTTCTTGATCGTGTTCGTCGATTCGTCGATGGCGATGATGCCCTTGCCGGGCGCGACCATCGCCAGGGCGATGCTTTCGAGATCTTCAATACTCATGACGACTCCGGGTAGCAAGGGCGGGATCCGCCCACACCAAGGTTGAGGCCGCACCGGAACCGGGGCGGCATGGTTGGAAACGGGAATTATAGGCCAATTGGCGGCGTGGACGCGCCGCCCGCCATGCCCTGCTACCGGGCGTAGCCGGGCAGCTTGCAGGCATCGAGCAGACGCTGGCGCTGCGCCTTGTCCGTCGGCGCGTTGAACGGCACGACGTAATAGGTGGCCACCGGCTCGCCCGCGCGGTTGGTGAGCGACGGCCCGTAGCGGAAGTGGGATACCGCACTGACCGCCATCGGTCCCAGGTCGCTCTTGGGCACCAGCCTGACCAGCGCCACGTCCATCGGCACGCCGTCGGAACCGACCGTGTAGGTGACGGCCGCGCAGCCGGGCTTGTCCAGGTTGAGTCCGCTGTTGGGCGCGTCCAGCTTGATCGAGGTATTGAGCAGGATCCAGTAACGGTAAAGATCCTGCGGGCCGACCCTGCGGGCCTGCGCCATCGCCGGAGCGGCGCAGCCCAGTGCGAGCGCGAACAGCAGCCCCAGGCGGAACGGGTGTGATGACGATTTCATGGCAACCTCCTGCGCAAGACGCGACTCACGTCGCTGCACAGTGTAGCCGTCCCGGCGTTCGCCGGCGGCAAGCGCGACGCCAGCCGCGCAACCCGCGATCGGCGATCAGAGATCGCGCAGGCTCTCGACCATGCCGTCGGCACCGACCGAAAGCAGCTTCAGCGTGTTGGTGCCGCCGCCGCGACCGACGTGGTCGCCATGGGTGAGCACCACGCGGTCGCCCTCGCTCAGCCGGTCCTGCGCAAACAGTTGCTGTACCGCCGCACGCGCCGTGGCCGCCGAATTCTGTCCCTGATGGGTGAATGCCACCGGATGCACGTCGCGCAGCATCAGCATGCGCCGGCGCGCGTCGGCCAGCGGCGAGAGCGCATAGATCGGCACCGCCGTGCGGTAGCGCGACAGCCATTGCGCGGTGGCGCCGGACTCGGTCAGCGCCACGATGGCGCGCACCCCCAGTTCGCCGGCCAGCAGCATCGAGGCGAGCGCGATCGCCTGGTCGGTGCGGTCGAGCCGGTGCCTGGCCTTGTCCAGGTCCTCCTTCGGCTCGAACTGGCGCTCGGCGCCGAGGCAGATGCGGCGCATCGCCGCCACCGCCTTGTCCGGATGATCGCCGGCGGCGGTTTCCTCCGACAGCATCACCGCGTCGGTGCCGTCGATCACGGCGTTGGCCACGTCGAGCACCTCGGCGCGGGTCGGGATCGGCGAGCGCACCATCGACTGCAGCATCTGCGTGGCGGTGATCACCGCGCGGTTGCGCTGCAGCGATTCGCGGATGATCTTCTTCTGCAGGCCGGGCAGTTCGGCATCGCCGATCTCGACGCCCAGGTCGCCGCGCGCGACCATCACCACATCGGAGGCGTCGATGATCTCGCCCAGCACCGGAATCGCATCGGCGCGCTCGATCTTGGCCACCAGCGAGGCATTGCCGCCGGCCTCGTGCAGCAACCGCCGCGCCTGGTGCATGTCCTCGGCCGAACGCACGAACGACACCGCCAGGAAATCCGCGCCGATCTCGGCGGCCAGCTTGATGTCGGCCTTGTCCTTGTCCGACAGCGCGGTCACCGAAAGCCCGCCGCCCTGCCGGTTGAGGCCCTTGCGGTTGGACAGCTTGCCGCCGATCAGCACCTGGCAACGCACTTCGGCGCCGGCCACTTCCAGCACGGTCAACGCAACCAGCCCGTCGTCCAGCAGCAGCACATCGCCGGCATGCACGTCCTGCGGCAGGCCGTAATAGCTGACGCCGACACGCCGGGCATCGCCCGGCGGCGCGTCGGGACGGCAATCGAGCACGAAATGGCCGCCTTCGGCCAGCTGCACCGGCCCGTCCGCGAATGTCTCGATGCGGATCTTCGGCCCTTGCAGATCGGCCAGCACGCCGACCTCGCGCCCGGCCTCCGCCGCTGCCGCACGCACTGCAACGGCACGCGCGCGATGGTCATCAGGCTGGCCATGCGACAGGTTCAGGCGAACCACGTCGACGCCTTCGGCGATCAGCTTTGCGAGCATGCCCGGCGCATCGGTGGCGGGGCCCAGGGTGGCAACGATCTTGGTACGGCGAAGAGTAGTTTCAGTCATGCCATTCAGGTTAGCAGATGCGGGCGATCTGGCCAGCATCTGCAATCGTATGCAACGCGAACCGCTCTTGCCGTCGGCGCCGATCGCCGTGTCGCGAACCCGTCGGCGGCAATGACACGGCGCATCAGCGGCCCAGCGCCGTGTTCAGGAGCTGCGCCAGTCGTCGACCGGCCTGGCGCAGGCGCAGCTCGGCCAGCGGCAGCTCGGCGTCGACATAGGCCTGGCCGATCCGGTGGCCGGGCGGATAGAAGCCGGGTTCCGCCGTGATCCGGCAGGACTCCTGCGCCCACTGCGCATAGGGGTTGTCGAACGGCGCGATCGCCGGCGGCAACGGCACCCGGCCACGCGCATCGAGTGCCTTCGCGTAGGCCTGCCAGTCGAGGCCGCGGGTATCGAGCAACCCCGAATCCCAGACCCGGTGCAGGTTGCTGCCCTTGCCATCCATCCGCACCTGAAAAGTGTTGCCGCCGCGATCGTCGCGGTAGCCGGCGTGCAGCGGCTGATGGACATCGGCCACCAGATGCACGACGAATTTCAACGCCTCGCGGCGCGCCGCCAGCGGCTGTGCGGGATCGCCAAGCACGGCAACGTAATGCTGCAGGCCGGCGACCACGCACAGGCCATCCCGGCAATCGCGCGGCGGCCGGTAATCGCAGCCGCTGTCGTGGAAGTCGATGTAATGCAGACGCCGTGTCCGCTCCCACAATGCCTGTTGCGCCGGATCGTCCCGGAGCTGGTCCGCCCAGTTGGCGACGTCGGCCAGCGCGCGCGTGCGATCGGCCGCCAGCAGACGCTCCACTTGCGCCTCGGCGGCCGGGCTCAAGTGCCGCTGCGCCAGCGCCGCCACCACCCGGTGACCGAGCGGTCCCCATGCCTGCGCGGGCGCAATGGCCAGGCAGGCGAGCACGGCGACGAGGCGACGCATGACAGACATCGACAATGGCCCGGCAGGAGGGTTCGCGAGTCTGCCACAGCCATCGCTGCAGCGCGATGGACCCGCGCCGGTGCGAACAGCGCCATGGCTCCGCTGCGGCATCTGCCCGTGCCGGCAGCCGGCCGGGCCACTGCCGGTCTGCTGGTCGCGGCGCGAGCGCCTTGCGCCGATTGGCTGTAAAATTGCCGCTTTGCCGGCCGCTTGCCGCGGTCCCGTTTTCATTTCTTACTGGAGGACGCCCCATGACCATCAAGGTCGGCATCAACGGCTTCGGCCGCATCGGTCGCAACGTGCTTCGCGCAGCGGTACAGAACTTCGGCAGCGACATCGAGATCGTCGCGATCAACGACCTGCTCGAGCCCGACTATCTGGCGTACATGCTGCGCTACGACTCGGTGCACGGCCGTTTCAAGGGAGACGTGAGGGTCGAGGGCGGCCAGTTGGTGGTGAACGGCAAGACCATCCGCCTGACCCAGGAGCGCGATCCGGCCAACCTGAAGTGGAACGAAGTGAACGCCGAGGTGGTGATCGAATCCACCGGCCTGTTCCTGACCAAGGAAACCGCGCAGAAGCACCTGGATGCGGGCGCGAAGAAGGTGATCCTGTCGGCGCCGTCGAAGGACGACACGCCGATGTTCGTGTACGGCGTGAACGACAGGACCTACAAGGGCGAGGCGATCATCTCCAACGCCAGCTGCACCACCAACTGCCTGGCGCCGGTGGCCAAGGTGCTCAACGACAAGTGGGGCATCAAGCGCGGCCTGATGACCACCGTGCACGCCGCCACCGCGACGCAGAAAACCGTCGACGGCCCGAGCAACAAGGACTGGCGCGGCGGTCGCGGCATCCTGGAGAACATCATCCCCTCCTCCACCGGCGCCGCCAAGGCCGTCGGCGTGGTGATCCCCGAGCTCAACAAGAAACTCACCGGCATGAGCTTCCGCGTGCCGACCTCGGACGTGTCCGTGGTGGACCTGACGGTCGAGCTGGTCAAGGACGCGACCTACGCGGAGATCTGCGCGGAAATGAAGGCGCAGAGCCAGGGCGCGCTGAAGGGCGTGCTCGGCTATACCGAAGACAAGGTCGTCGCCACCGACTTCCGCGGCGAGACCTGCACCTCGGTGTTCGACGCGGATGCCGGCATCGCGCTGGACAGCACCTTCGTCAAGCTGGTGAGCTGGTACGACAACGAATGGGGCTATTCGAACAAGTGCCTGGAGATGGTGCGGGTCGTGGCGAAGTAGAACGCCCGTCCGGAAAGCATTAAGGAGCCCGCGCCGGCGCGATCCGGCGCGGGCTCTTTCGTTTCCGGTGTGCGCTTCGGCTTTTGCCGCAGGATTTCCTCGCTCGCCGGATCGAGCCGTGGCGCGAAACCGGTGCGGAAGAACCCGACGACAACCGTACTGCAACCATGCTGCGACATTTTGTCCGGCCGTCCATTTGATCGACGCGTCACCCGGTGAAACAGGCAAAACCGGCCAGTGCCGCCGCTCTCCCGCAAGCTCGCCGCCGGTGCGTGAAACCCTTGCTGTACAAGCGTTTCACGGCATTGCCTGGCCTGGCGCGCCACCCGCGATCGAGACATGACGCATCGCGTAGTGTGCAACCCGTCCGGTTCGCCCCAACCTGTATCGACGACAACGGGCAGGCTCCTCTTGACCGAGATCAAGGCCAGCCAGAGCGATGCTGCGCAGAATTCGCCACAGGTTCCACATTACATCCGCTTACTCATCCACCGGAGCATCAAATCATGCGTAGACTCATTGCCCTTGTCGCCCTTGCGTTGCTGTCGACCCCGCTGTGGGCCGCCCAGTGCTCCACCACCATCGAAGGCAACGACGCGATGCGTTTCGACAAATCGTCCATCGTGGTGCCGAAGGTCTGCAAGACGTTCTCGGTGACCCTGAAGAATACCGGCTCGATGCCGCGGGATGTGATGGGCCACAACTGGGTGCTCAGCGAGAGCGCCAACGAGAACCGCATCATTTCCGACGGCATGAGCGCCGGCCTGGCGAACAACTACGTGAAGCCGAACGACCCCCAGGTCATCGCGAGCACCAAACTGATCGGCGGCGGCGATTCGGACACGACCAAGTTCGACGTGGCCAAACTCAAGGCCGGCCAGACGTATGCGTTCTTCTGCACCTGCCCGGGCCACGCCGTCCTGATGAAGGGCACGCTGACCATCGGTTCCTGAGTACCTCGTCCCGGCATGTCCACCGCGCCCGGCCAGCAATGGCCGGGCGCGGTCGTCTGGCGATGCGGAACTCCGCCATGCCTGCGCGGATGCGCGGATGCGCACACCCCGTCCGCGGCCGTCACTTCAGCACGGACAGTGCCTGGTCGTAATCCGGTTCATGGGTGATTTCACCGACCATCTCGGCGTGGATCACCTTGTCGTGCTCGTCCAGCACCAGCACCGCGCGCGCCGCCACGCCGGCCAGCGGGCCGCTGGCCAGCGCCACGCCGTAATCGCCCAGAAACCGCTGGCCGCGCATGGTCGAGAGCGTCACCACGTGATCGAGCCCCTCGGCCCCGCAGAAGCGCGCCTGCGCGAACGGCAGATCGGCCGAAATGCACAGCACCACGGTGTTGCCGAGCTGCCCGGCCAGTTCATTGAAGCGGCGCACCGACGCGGCGCACACGCCGGTATCGATGCTGGGAAAGATATTGAGCACCTTGCGCTTGCCGGCGAAGCTCGTCAGCGAGACATCGGCCAGATCCTTGCCGACCAGCGTGAACGCCGGCGCGGACTCGCCGCGGGCGGGAAAACGCCCGTCGACATTGACCGGATGACCCTTGAGGGTGACTTGGGACATGGGAGCACCTCGTTGATGTGGAGCGTGCAAGTAGAACATGACATCCCTTGCCGCGCACGCACCGGCCTTCGCCGTCCACGGCCCCGGCCGCGGACAGCCGATGGCATCGGACACGCGACAGATGGCGACCGTGCCGCCCGCCGCTGCGGCGAACCACCGCCGTTCCCGCCGCGCCTGATTGACCTGCATCAGGGCGGCTCGTGCGCGATCCGGCCAGCATAGGCACCAGCATCAGGAGATACACCATGTCTACCCTCCGAAAACCTTGGCCGGGACGGATCAGCCCGAACCAGACGGCGTTTGCCGCCAGGCCGCGGCTTGCCCCGGCCCAGCCATGGCGCCGACCGCACGGGCTGCGGGCATGAGCGCCGCATTGCCGCTGCCCTCGCCGGAAATGCGCGATCACGCGCTGGATGCGTGTTTCCTGGGTCCGTACGGCGAAAACGACACGCTGCTGGAAAAGCTGATGGTCGAGTTCCTGCGCGACCACGTGTACTGGCGGCGCAACTTCCACCCGGAGGATCCGCCGGCGATCGCCACGGCCTGTGCGCAGCATCCCGACTACCTGGCGTTCGAGGCGCGCATGCGCCGCGAACTGCATCAACTGTCCGCCGCACTGAAGAAATCGGTGCCGTTCCACAGCCCGCGCTACATCGGCCACATGGCTTCCGACCTGCTGCTGCCGGGGCTGGCCGCGCAGATCCTGACCCTGCCCTACAACCCCAACAACGTCAGCGAAGATGCCGCGCCGGTCACCGTGGACTTGGAGGTGCAGGTGGGCCTGCAGCTGGCGCGCATGCTCGGTTACCCGCACGACCCCACGCAGCCGGCATGCGCATTCGGCCATCTCGCCTCCGGCGGTTCGCTGGCCAATTACCAGGCGCTGCGGCTGGCGCTGGCGCTGAAGGCGTTTCCGGTCGCGCTGCGCGCGGCGCAGGTGCCGGACCTGGCGCTGCCGGCGGACGACTGGGGCGCCTTCAACCTCGCCGCGGCCGACGTCATCGTGTTGCTGGAACGCTGGCAGGCCTGGCTGGCCGCGCAATCGCCGGAGCAGCGCGCGCACTGGCATGCGCGGGTCGAGGCCGAACGCATCGAGCAGCGCGGGCTGGCCGGTTTCTTCGCCGCCCATCCCACGCTGCGCGTGCCGCTGGTGCTGGCGCCGGTCACCGCGCACTATTCCTGGAGCAAGGGACTGAAGCTGCTCGGCCTCGGCCGCGACCAACTGCACCTGCTGCCGACCCACGGCATGCGGCTGGACCCGGCGGCACTGCGCGACACGCTGGAACGCTGCGCGCGCGAACGCCAGCCGGTGCTGATGTGCGTGGCGGTGCTGGGCAGCACCGAGTACGGCACGATCGATCCGATCGACGCGGTACTCGCCGCGCGCAAGGACGCACGCCGGCAAGGGCTGGATTTTTCCGTGCACGTGGATGCGGCGTGGGGCGGTTACCTGGCCACACTGTTCCGCAACGAGGACGGCAGCCTGCGTCCGCGCGCGGAAGTGGCGGGCGAGTACGTGCGCTTCCCCACCGCGGCGGTGCATGCGGCCTTCGCCGCGCTGGGCGATACCGATTCGGCCACGGTCGATCCGCACAAGCTCGGTTACCTGCCGTACGGCGCGGGCGCCTTCGTCTGCCGCGACCATCGCGCGATGACGCTGCTGGCCGAACGTGCCGACTATGTCTTTCACGGCAACATCCCGCGCGACTACCTCGCGCGCTACCGCAGCCTGGGCCAGTTCGTGCCGGAGGGCTCCAAGTCCGGCGCGGCCGCGGCGGCGGTGTACGTGACGCACAAGGTGCTGCCGCTGGACCATCGCCACTTCGGCCGGCTGCCGCGCGCCACCGTGCGTGCCGCCGAGGCGTTCCATGCCTGCGCGCAGCGGTTCGCGATCGACATCGCCGACCGGCTGCACGTGCTGGTGCCGTTCGCGCCGGACAGCAACCTGGTCTGCCTCGCGCTCAACCCCTGCGGCAACACCCGCGTGGCCGGGGCCAACGCCTACGTGCGCGCGCTGCACGACACGCTGCGCATCGATCCCGGCCAGCCGCTGCAGCTGAAGGAGTTCTTCGGCTCGGTGACCAGTCTGCGGCCGCAGATGCTCGGCCCGGCCGACACCGCGCGCATCCTCGCCGCGCTGGGGCTGGATCCGCACAGCCTGGGCACGAACGACGACGGCGACGACGACCGGCTGATGATCCTGCGCCACACGCTGATGAATCCCTACCTGATCGACCACGAGAACGGCATCAGCTACATCGAGCGCTATTTCGAGTTCCTGGCACGCCGCGTGCGCGTCCTGGCCACTGCGGCCGGCGCAGGCATCGGCTCGACATGAGGCATCATCCGTGCTGCGCGCGCACCGCCGCGCCGCCCGGCTGAGAAAGCCTGTCGGGCGCGCAGGCGATGCCGCCTCCGGCACCACCCGACACCCCGACCAGGAATACAGCCCATGTCATTCGCGATCCTCGGTTTTGGCCGCTTCGGCCGTGCCTTCACCGACCTGCTGCTCCATGCCGGACAGGACGTGCGCGCCCACGACCCGCACGTCGCCGTGCCGGCCGGGCTTGCCGCCGCCTCGGCGGTTGCCGCGGTGGACGGCGCGCAGTGGATCGTGCTGGCGATGCCGGTACCGCACATGCGCGGCGCGCTGGAGGCGATCCGCCCGCACCTGCACGCCGGGCAGACCGTCATCGACGTGGGCAGCGTGAAGATGCACCCCTGCGCGCTGATGGACGAGCTGCTGGGCGCGGACATTGCGCATGCCGGCACCCACCCGCTGTTCGGCCCGCTCAGCCTGGCCCGCGGCGAACGCCCGCTGCGCGCGGTGGTGTGCGCCAGTGCGCGGCACCCGGACGCCGCCGCACGCGCGCGCCGGCTGTTCGCCGACCTCGGCTGCGAGGTGATCGAACAGGAACCGGCCGCGCACGACCGTGCGATGGCCAGCACCCACGCACTGGCGTTTTTCATCGCCAAGGGGCTGGTCGACATCGGCGTGGACGACGACCTGACGCTGGCGCCGCCGTCGTTCCAGGGCCTGAAGCACATGCTGGCCGCGGTGCGCGGCGATGCCGGGCACCTGTTCGCGGCGATCCAGCAGGAAAACCCGTTCGCCGCCGAGGCGCGCACGCGGCTGATGCAATCGCTGGAGCTGATCCACCGCAAGCTGCTCACCGAGACCGACGCCGACGGCCACCTGGCCATTCCCAACCTGCCCGAGGACGCACTTTGAGCTTTCACGACCTTCGCGGTTTTCTCGCGCACCTGGAACGCGAACGGCAGCTGCTGCGCGTGCAGGCGCCGGTGGACCCGCACCTGGAATCCACCGCGCTGTCGCTGCGCGCGCTGCGCGAGGAAGGCCCGGCGCTGCTGATGGAGCATCCGGTCGGTGCCGCGCACGCCCTGCTCGGCAACCTGTTCGGCCAGCGCCGGCGCATCGAGGCGGCGCTGGCCGGCCGGCCGCTGGCATCCCTGCGCGAACTGGGCCGGCTGCTCGCCGCGATCAAGGAACCGCGCTGGCCGTCCAGCCTGCGCGACGCGCTGGCCACCTGGCCGGAACTGGCCCAGCTGGCGCATGTGGCGCCGCAGCGCGTGCGCGCGGCGGCGTTCGAAGACGAAACCTTGCGCGGCAGCGAGATCGACCTGGCGCGCCTGCCGATCCAGCACTGCTGGCCCGCCGACGCCGGCAAGCTGATCACCTTCGGCCTGGTGGTCACCCGCGGCACCCGGCAGCCGCGGCAGAACGTGGCGATCTACCGCCAGCAGGTGATCGGCCCGAACCGGGTGATCATGCGCTGGCTGCCGCATCGCGGCGGCGCGCTGGACTACGCCGACTGGAAGGCCGCGCACGCGGAGCGGCCCTTCCCCGTGCTGGTCGCGATCGGTGCCGATCCGGCCACCATGCTGGCCGCGGTGGCGCCGGTGCCGGACACGCTGTCCGAATACGAATTCGCCGGCCTGCTGCGCGGCCAGCGCACGCGCGTGTGGTCCAGCGAGCTGACCGGGCTGGACGCGCCGGCCGGCGCGGAGATCCTGCTGGAAGGCTTCATCCATCCCGGCGACACCGCGCTGGAAGGCCCGTTCGGCGACCACACCGGCTACTACAACGCGCAGGACCACTTTCCGGTATTCACCATCGAGCGCATGCGCCTGCGCCGGGACGCGATCTACCACGGCAGCTACATGGGCCGCGCGCCGCACGACGAGCCGTCGGTGCTGTCGATGGCGCTGAACGACGTGTTCGTGCCGATCCTGCAGAAGGTGTTTCCGGAGATCGTGGATTTTTATCTGCCGCCGGAAGCCTGCTCGTACCGCATCGCGGTGGTCAGCATCCGCAAGCAGTACGCCGGCCATGCGCGGCGCGTGATGATGGGCGTGTGGTCGTACCTGCGCCAGTTCACCTACACCAAGTTCGTGATCGTCACCGACGACGACATCGACGTGCGCGACTGGTCGCAGGTGATCTGGGCGCTGGCGACCCGGGTCGACCCGGCCCGCGATTCGATGCTGGTGGAGAACACCCCGATCGACTACCTCGACTTCTCCAGCCCGCTGCCCAGCCTCGGTTCCAAGCTCGGCATCGACGCCACCAACAAATGGCCGTCCGAAACCACCCGCACCTGGAGCAAGCCGATCGTGCCCGATGCCGCGGTGGAGCGGCGCGTCGATGCGCTGTGGGCGACGCTGGCCACGGCGGCGGCGGATGAACGCTGACCAGGGTCGGCGGGGTGACAAGGCAGGGCTTGAGCTTGGGTTGCAGCGCACTCTGCCGTCATCAGCAGTGCCGGTCGGCTGGAGCGCCTTGTTGGGCAGCAGATCTCTGAAAACCGCATCTGTCGTCAGAGCGCACGCTCACGAAACTGTACGACGTTGCCCTCCGGGTCTTGCCCATCACAGACGCGTGAACCCTGGAACAGCCACTCTCGCCCCGGAAAATCAACCTGACCGCCGTGAGCCTGAGCTGCCTCGCGCGCCGCTGCGATACTGGCGACCGGAAAAACGAGTTTGACCACCGTGTTCTCACGGCGCTGCGGTGGCTCCGCGACATGAATGGTTGAAGCAAGCTTGCGCGGAACGGCAACGACGACGAGCTGAAAAGCATCCGATTCCAGCACAATGTGGCCTTGCTCTTCGTGCGTGACACAAAGGCCGGCCACTTTTGTATAGAAATCGCCGACCTTGGCCATGTCCTTGGCATACAAGACTGCGGCTGCTGGCGGCAAGTTCTTCATTACGATTCCCTTGTTGTGTGCTGGACGCTGGAGTTCGATGGCATTGGGGCATATGCGACCCCATGCTGTTGCTTCCATATTTCGTGCGCGGCTACCAGCCTCGCGTACTCTTTCAACTCATTGCCGGGTTCCTTGCCAAGTGGATTGCGAACCATGCCAATCACGTTGGCCAAGACAATGATGGGCGTTACCACCAGACCGAATGGGAAGCCCCACCACCCTAGAAGCAGCGACGCGGCAAGCTCTTTGGCCTGACGCTTTCTGCCGCATGACCTGCAAGACAGGTTGCGCTTCTTGCGCCAACTAGTCCAAAGCACTACGGAATACACGAAGTAGGATGGAAATACATCAACCGGCTCTTTTGAATCGCACGACAGGCAGCGTCTTGAGCGAAGCTCAAACGCAAGCCTGTCTATTTCTTGGGCGGATACGGACGCCGCTAAGCGGCCATACTCGTCTTTGGCCATGCACTTCTTGCTGCAGTAGCGCCGATCACCGACGCGCTTGCCGCCGAAGAGGATCCATTTCTTGCATGTGGCACAGCTCATTCGTTTCCCCCTACAGAGATATCTGCGATTTTTGGCCTAGACAGCATGACTTTCGCGATGCGTGCTGACCCCCACGGGACCATAAGCATGGGTTGGCGAGTTGCCTGCGCCGCATGAGTACGAAGAATCTACTGAATGACGAACCTGAAGATGACCACCGCGCCAACGGTGACAACAACTGGAACCCACACTATCGGCGCTTGCCAGACCCGTAACGCAGCAGGCCTGCCGAAGCGTACCGAGCCCGCTCTGAATACGTGGATGCCGGACAGGAAGCGGAACAGGAGAAACGCCACGACGGACATACATGCACCGAACCCGAGCATAGCCAGCGGAGCGGAACCCGACAGAACCTGCAAGCTCGCAATTGCGAGTGGACATGAAGCAACCGCATACGAATTCCTTCGCCTGGTTTTCTCATCCATACAGCCGGGCTCCTGAGCGCCGAACGCTTGTGCTGATTTTGGCCGGTGCTGCTTCGCCGTGTTCGAGTTGCTCGGCGAGAGCGCGCACGGCCAGCGCTTCTGCCTTTGCCATGGCTCCGTTGGCCGATGTGCCGTAGGCGAGCGCGCCGTGCGGTTGCGTGACTACTGCCAACCAGCGACCGTCGTCTTCGCGCTCGACCTCAAGGGTGAACTGCATAGCTGCCTCCGCGGATGTGGGTAGTTTCCACCGTCGATCCCTCCGTGATGCTGAACGCTTGAGTTAAGCGGCGTGCGGTACGCGCGTCCGCCTGAACTTGTTAGGCATGGTGAAACTCACCGGTTGCCTCCCAGTACTTCAGCTTCTTGCTTGCGAATACCTTGCCGTTGGTAGTCACCACAGAGATTCTTAGCGGCTGCATAAAGTTGAAGCTGTGTTCGTCGTATTTCCTTGGGCTTTCAATTTTCAGAACGTCTCTAAACGTGTCAAGAAAAATGCCAATGGTTTTGGAGTCATTTGGCTTCAGTAGCACCTCTCTTTGCTCTCCGCCAAGGTGATCCTCGCGCCACACGCTCAAGGTGTTACCCGTGGCCTCAATCTGCAGGGTTCTTAGATCCAGATGTAGTGACCTTGCCCCAACATTGCTGATGGTTAGATTGATCGTGCTGATGGGCTCATCAACGGTGATTCCAAAGTCATCGGCAGACCCTTCATCTAGACCGAAAATCACGACAGCGCGTCGCTCCCACCTGGTCAGCGCGAAGGTTGCGACGCTAATGAGGAAGCCGAGGATGCCTGCCGCTTTTGCGAGGTCATCGATTGTCATGGGTTAGCGCCAACGTTCAAGGTAACCGGCCTCGCGCGGCTTTATGCGCGAGGTCCAGTTCACCGCAGGGTTGCGCGTCACGCTATGACTCCTCGCGCAGGCCAAGACCGAGATGCTCTGGGCAGTGCCATGCAGTTGCGAAATGCTCCAATAGCGCGCGTTTCCGTTCATTCGGGACTTCGAGATACTGAAACGTGTAGCCCTCACGAAGTGCTTTGCCATCTCTGCTCAGATGAACGATTACGAACGATGAGTTTGCCTGGAGATGGTTGTTGAGGCGCTGATGTAAGCCAGCTTTCCCGCGAATGGTTCTTCCTACATGAACCACGTGCCCCTTCTTGTTTCGGATGACGTAAACGCCATGCGTCTTCGGAGCGGGAAGTGTTCCGCGGGATTCGGGAAATGCGACTCTCGGCTGTTTCTCCAGCCTCTGAAACAGCGATTCAATTCGATCTTTCTCAGCCATACTCTACTGCTCCCTTTGTGACGCCCAACGCTGGAGTTAAGCGGCGGCGTAGCCGTCCGCCTTGAACTGGTTAGGCACCAGCGACCCTTCGATGGTACTCATAGACGATGGCTTTTAGATCTGTTTTTGCGTCAGCCAGCGTCCCGTAGATTCCTTGACCGGCGATGTTGCCCCAGAACGGTAATGACCATTGCGGGTCAGTGCGAGCCTTACCCTTCACCAAGTACTCGATTTGAAAATAACCATCGGAAGCACGCTGCCAAATCAAAGTGAAGGCATCGCTCTCTGCATCATATTCTTCAATCACGAGCTTGTTTGCGGTGTTGGCCCTATTGAGCCAAATACCACCATGCCGTTCAGTCCAAGGTGCGCTCATCTTGATGCAACGCTCGAGTTAAGCGAGCGGCGTAGCCGTCCGCCTTGAACTGTTAGGCATTTGAAATGCTCCTATAAACAGGAGCAGCACTTGAGCCAACCCCATGCAACTTCATTGATTTTACTTGGAAGTCATTGACGACATTTGTCGGGACACTCATGTTCTGAAGCGGAATGCTAATGACGCGTCGCTTGGGAAAGATCTTCCAGGTTATTCTATACATCACGGACAGCTTTGGTCGCCACTGATCAGGGTTTTTTACAGTGACATAGATAAGATCGATTAGGCCTGCAGAGACAACCCTAACGCCCGAAATATCGCGCCATGGAATTGTCCCTGCCGAATTGCGCAAATCAGTAATCCCGTTGTCGTCGATGGTGACACGAGGGCGACGATCCAATGCCCGATAACCAAAAAGTATTGCGATCAACCCAAAGAACGCGATGCCCCAAGGCATATTTTCGCCACTGACGAGTCCAGCCAGAACGAACGATGTCCCGATCAGCCCAAGGACGCAATTTTTCCAAATCGAGTTTTGTAGGACGCACTGTTCCATAGGTGCCTAACCGCCAAGTCGCCCCAAAAGTGGGGTGTTGCGCCGAGTATGCAGCCCCACGCCCTGGCGTACAAGCGGCGAATTCCTGGAGAAGATCATGCGATTGCGCTGCTGCGTACGGAAGCCCTCGTTAGCAGCATAACAACGCCCAGGAACGAATGAATGCTTACGCCATGTGGATCCGAATGTCATAGTGCCTAGACAGTATGACTTTCGAGGCCAGAGCTGACCTCCGCGAGACGATCGTCGCGGGTTAGCCAGAAGCCAGAGCCGCATGAGTGTGCAAGAGCTACGCTCATCGTGGGTTTCCTACGCGGAGGTCAGCATGTAAAACGATACCACCACCACGGTCCATGTCGCCATGGACGTGTAACCGAACGGGGTCAGGTTGACTTTCTGACGCATCGCTCTCTCCGCGACAATTCAAACGGCTGTAAGTGAACCTGACCCCGTTTTTGGAAGGGCGTAGCGGAAAATGCGTCCCACCCCATGGTTTTGTTAGGTATTTTTTAGCACGCACCGGCCTGACGTGCGCCGTAAGTTGCTTGTTCCACGGTGTACTTATCTCCGGCACTTGATGACAGTTGCTCAATAAGACCTTTGCACGAGAAGCCCTGAATACTCAGGTAATTCGGCTCTCTCGCGTCAGGTGTGGGTGACACGCAGCCGATCTTGCGGTAGCCACCCCGCAGCAGGCAAGCTGGCACGATGGACACGCTCTTCACTCAAGCCCTCGGGCTCGCCGCGCCGTGGCGCGTCACCCACGTCGACTTCCAGCA
>JAGWMU010000196.1 GCA_028873095.1 Pseudomonadota bacterium
ACGCGATGCGCGAGGCGCCGGACGTGATCATGATCGGCGAGATCCGCGACACCGACACGATGGAGGCCGCGATCTCGTTTTCCGAAACCGGCCACCTGTGCCTGGCCACGCTGCACTCCAACAACGCCGACCAGACGCTGGAGCGCATCCTCAATTTCTTCCCGGAGTCGGCGCACAAGAACGTGCTGATGAACCTGGCCCTGAACCTGCGCGCGGTGATCAGCCAGCGGCTGGTGATCGGCAAGGACGGACGCCGCATCCCCGCCGCCGAGGTGCTGCTCAATACCCCGCTGATCCGCGACATGATCCGCCGCGGGCAGATCCACGAGATCAAGGAGGCGATGGATCGCAGCCTGCAGGAAGGCATGCGCACGTTCGACCAGTCGCTGTACCGGCTGTACAAGGAAGGCCGCGTGGAACTGGAAGAGGCGCTCAGCAAGTCCGACTCGCGCGACGGCCTGGCGTTGAAGATCCGGCTTGCCGAAGGCGGTTCCGGCAACTCGGAACTGGCCGGCAACGACCCGTACGGCATGGAATACTGAGAAACGCGCGCCCGGGGCAGGAGCGCACCCAGTGCGCGATGCTCCACGGGAATGCCCGGCAAGAGCATCGCGCGCAGGGTGCGCTGCCACGCCGGGTCATGCGGGAGAGTCCCTCAGCCGGCGTCCGCCTGCGCCTCGGGCGCCGCCCGCCGGAAGGCCTCCACTTCGCTGCAGGCCTCGTGGATCCGCCGCAGCGTGGGGTAATCGTCCAGCGGCAGTTTCCGGCGCAACGCACCGTAGAACTGCGGCACCAGGCAGGCATCGGCCAGGCCGGGAGTGTCGCCATGGCAAAAGCGGCCGGTCGCCGCATTGTCGGCCAGCATCGCTTCCAGCGCATGGAACCCCATGGCGATCCAGTGCCGCGCCCATTCGTCGCGTTGCGCCGGATCGGCGCCGAACTGGGCTTCGAGCCGGTCCAGCACGCGCAGATTGCCCAGCGGATGCGTGTCGCAGGCAATCGCCATGGCCAGCGCGCGCACCCGCGCCCGTCCCCTGGCATCGGCCGGCAGCAGCGGCCGCTCCGGCCGCGTCTCGTCGAGATACTCCATGATCGCCAGCGACTGGGTGAGCACCCGATCGCCATCCCGCAGGCACGGCACCATGTCCTGCGGGTTCATCTGGTGATAGCCCGGGGCATGCTGCTGCCCGCCATCGCGCAACAGGTGCACCGGTCGCGACTCGTAACCCAGGCCTTTCAGGTTCAGCGCGATGCGCACGCGGTAAGCGGCACCGGAGCGCCAGTAGTCGTAGAGCACCAACCCGGTCGTCATGAGCGATCCCCCTGGGTGAAAGGTGACGGCGGTACCTGGCTTCCCGCAGCGGCACCGGCCAGCCGTGTTTGCATCGGCGCGCAGCCCACCGGACAATAGGTGGTTACCGCCAGTCCCGTGGCGACTTTCAACATATCACCGGAGTTACGCCGTGTCAGTCATCCGCATGAGCGACCTCGATCTGCGCGACCAGCGCGTGCTGATCCGCGAAGACCTGAATGTGCCGGTCGACGAACACGGCCGGATCACCTCCAGCCAACGCCTCGATGCCGCCCTGCCGACCATCCGCGCCGCCCGCGACGCCGGCGCGCGGGTGATGGTGCTATCGCATCTGGGGCGTCCCAGGGAGGGGCGCTTCGACGCCGAATCCTCGCTGGCGCCGGTGGCGGCCTGGCTGCGCGAGAAACTCGGCGCGCCGGTACGGCTGGTCGCCGACTACCTCGACGGCGTCGAGGTGGCCCCCGGCGAGGTGGTGCTGCTGGAAAACTGCCGCATGAATGTCGGCGAGGGCAAGGACGACGAGGCGCTGGCGAAACGCTATGCCGCGCTGTGCGACATCTTCGTGATGGACGCGTTCGGCACCGCGCACCGCGCGCAGGCATCCACCCACGGCGTGATCCGGTTCGCGCCGGTCGCCGCCGCCGGCCCGCTGCTGAGCGCGGAACTGGACGCGCTGGGCAAGGCGCTGGAGCATCCGGCGCATCCGCTGCTGGCCATCGTCGCCGGCTCCAAGGTATCGACCAAGCTGACCCTGCTCGACAACCTGATCGGCAAGGTCGACCAGCTGATCGTCGGCGGCGGCATCGCCAATACCTTCATCGCCGCGATGGGCCATCCGATCGGCAACTCGCTGGTCGAGACGGACCTGATCGATGCGGCGAAGAAGGCGATCGCCGACGCCAGACGTCGTGGCGTGGAACTGCCGATGCCGATCGACGTGGTGGTGGCGCCGGAGTTTTCCGCGCATGCCGCGGCCACCGTCAGGCCGGTGGACCAGGTCAGGGAGGGCGAGATGATCCTCGACATCGGGCCGCAGACCGCCAAGATCTACGCCGAACTGATCGCCAGGGCCGGCACGGTGGTATGGAACGGCCCGGTCGGCGTGTTCGAATTCGACGCCTTCGGCAAGGGCACCGAAACGCTGGCGCGCGCGATCGCCGCGTCGCCGGCGTTCTCGATCGCCGGCGGCGGCGATACGCTGGCCGCGGTGGACAAATACGGCATCGCCGACGACGTCTCCTACATCTCCACCGGCGGCGGCGCGTTCCTCGAATTCCTCGAAGGCAAGGAGCTGCCGGCGGTCGCCGCACTGAAGGCCCGCGCGAAACGCTGACGTCCAGCCCGTCCGGGCCCGGCGATACCGGCACGAGAGTTCGACATGCGCGTCAACAAGTACATCAGCGAAGCCGGGCTGTGCTCGCGCCGCGAGGCGGACGAACTGCTGCTGGCCGGGCGCGTCACCGTCAATGGCGAAACCGTCGCCACCGGCGCCAAGGCGCTGGACGGCGACGAGGTCCGGGTCGACGGCGAACTGGTCAAGGCACGCATCCTGGCCGCCACGCCGGCGGCCAAGAAGGCCGTCTACATCGCGCTGAACAAGCCGGTCGGCATCACCTGCACCACCGATCCGGGCGTGGCCGGCAACATCGTCGACTTCATCGACCACCCGCAGCGGATCTTTCCGATCGGCCGGCTGGACAAGGATTCGGAAGGGCTGATCCTGCTGACCAGCAACGGCGACATCGTCAACGAGATCCTGCGCGTCGAGAACCACCACGAAAAGGAATATCTGGTCGGGGTGAACAAGGCGGTCACCGACGAATTCCTCGCCGGCATGGCCCGCGGCGTGCGCATCCACCACCAGACGACCAGGCCCTGTCGCGTACGCCGGATCGCCAAATTCGGCTTCTCGATCGTGCTGACCCAGGGGCTGAACCGGCAGATCCGCCTGATGGCCGCGGCGTTCGGCTACCGCGTGACCCAGCTGCGCCGCGTGCGCATCGACAACATCCGGCTGGCGCACCTGAAAACCGGGCAATGGCGCAACCTCACCGAGGCCGAGCTGAAGGGCCTGCTGCCCGGCCGCACGCAGTGGTGAGCCTCGGCCTGCGCAGGAGCGCACCCTGTGCGCGAACGCTTTTGGGCCGGTAGGAGCGCACCCTGTGCGCGAATGCTTTTGGGCCGGTAGGAGCGCACCCTGTGCGCGAATGTCTGTTGTCGGGATGCTCGAACAAAACATTCGCGCACAGGGTGCGCTCCTACGGGCGGCGCTACGCCGCCGGCAGGCTTTGCAGATCCCAGCGCGGATGGACCTGCACCGACGGGTCCTGCTGCTGGCCGCCGGCCAGCCGGATCGCGCCGGCCAGCGCGATCATCGCGCCGTTGTCGGTGCAGAAGTCGAGTCGCGGGAAATACACCCGGAAACCGTCTTTCGCGGCGGCCGCCGCCAGTTCGCCGCGCAATCGCCGGTTGGCGCCGACGCCGCCGGCGATCACCAGCCGCGCCGTGCCGCTGGCCTCGAGCGCACGCCGGCACTTGATGATCAGCGTGTCGACGATCGCCTCCTCGAACGCGCGGGCGATGTCGGCGCGGGTCTGCTCGCCCTGATCGGATTGCTGCCAGGCCAGCAGCACCTGTGTCTTCAGGCCGGAGAAACTGAAATCCAGCCCCGGCCGGTCGGTCATCGGACGCGAGAAGCGGAACGCGCCGGCGCGCCCCTGCCCGGCCAGTTTCGCCAGCGCCGGCCCGCCCGGATACGGCAGCCCCATCATCTTGGCGGTCTTGTCGAACGCCTCGCCGGCCGCGTCGTCCAGCGTGTCGCCCAGGATCGCGTAGCGGCCGATCGCCTCGACCTCGACCAGCAGCGAATGCCCGCCGGACACCAGCAGCGCCACGAACGGCGGCTGCGGCGGATCGTCCTCCAGCAACGGCGCCAGCAGATGCCCTTCCATGTGATGCACGCCGACCGCCGGCACGCCCAGCGCCCACGCCAGCGCGCGCCCGGCGGCGGCCCCGACCAGCAGCGCGCCGACCAGGCCGGGGCCGGCGGTATACGCCACCCCGCCCAGGTCCTGCACGCCCAGCCCGGCCTCGGCCAGCGCCTCGCGCACCAGCGGCAGCAGCTTGCGCACGTGGTCGCGGCTGGCCAGCTCCGGCACCACGCCGCCGTAGTCGGCATGCAGCTTGATCTGGCTGTACAGGGTATGCGCCAGCAGCCCGCGGCCCGGCGCACCCGGTTCCCAGCGCAACAGCGCCACGCCGGTCTCGTCGCAGGAGGTCTCGATACCCAGGACGGGCGCAGGCTTTGAAAATTCGGTGGTAGGCACGCTATACTTCCCTGCTCGACATATTCAACAGTCCCGTTTCCGCGGGCAGATTACCACTCGGAGTTTCCATGCCCAACGTAAAAGTTCGCGAGAACGAGCCGTTCGAGATTGCTCTGCGTC
>JAGWMU010000019.1 GCA_028873095.1 Pseudomonadota bacterium
TCACACCTCCAGCCGGTCGTCCGGCCGCGCCACGATCGCGTACAGCGCCGGCATCAGGAAGATGCTGACCAGCAGGCGGGTGAACAGGCCGCTGACGATGACCAGCGCGAACGGGCGCTGGGTGTCGGTGCCGACGCCGGTGGCCAGCGCCGCCGGCAGCAGGCCCAGCGCGGCCACCAGCGCGGTCATCATGATCGGGCGCAGGCGCAGGATCGCGCCTTCGCGGATCGCCTCGGCCAGCGGGCTGCCGCCGCGGCGCAACTCGTTGACGTAGGAGATGTAGACCACCGCGGTCTGCACCGACACGCCGAACAGGGCCAGGAAGCCGATGCCGGACGACACCGAGAACGGCGTGCCGGTCAGCCACAGCGCCACGATGCCGCCGATCGGCGCCGACAGCACCACGCCGATCACGGTGATGAACGGGAACTTGAAGTTGCCGTACAGGGTGAACAGCAGCAGGAAGATCAGGCCCACGGTCAGCGGCACGATGAGGTTCAGCTGCGCGCGCGAAGCGGTGTATTCCTTGTACTCGCCGCCCCAGTCCAGACGGTAGCCTTGCGGCAGCTTCAGCTTGGCGTTGACCTGCGCGATCGCGTCCTCCACCGCACCGGCCAGGTCGCGTCCCTGCACCGAGAACTGCACGCCGATGTAGCGCGAGTCGTCCTGCCGGTAGATGAAGGAGGCGCCGTTGGTGACCTGGATATCGGCGAAATCCTTCAGCGGCAGCTGCTGGCCGCCGGGGGTGGCGACCAGGATGTTGCCGATTTCGGTGGGGTTGTCGCGATACTTCTTCTGCAGCCGCACGACCAGGTCGAACTGCTTCTCGCCCTGGATCACCTGGGTCGCCACGTCGCCGCCGATGGCCGTCTGGATCAGCCCGTTGATGTCATCGACGTTGAGGCCGTAGCGCGCGATCGCGGCGCGGTCGATCTTGATGCTGAGGCTGGGCTGGCCCAGCTCCTGCACCAGGGTCACGTCGCGGATGCCGCGCACGTGCTCCAGGATGTGCTTGATCGCCTTGCCCTTCTGCTGCAGCGTGTGCAGGTCGGCCCCGAACACCTTCACCGCCAGCGCGCTCTTGAGGCCGGTCTCGGCCTCGTCCACCGCATCCTCGGCCGGCTGCGTGTAGTTGAAGCTGATGCCGGGAAACACCCGCAGCTTCTTGTCGATCGCCGCGATCAGCTCGGCCTTGCTGTGGTACTTGCCGGTCCACTCGGCATACGGCTTGAGCCCGACGTAGAACTCGACGTTGAAGAAGCCGGTCGAATCGGTGCCGTCGTCGGGCCGGCCCAGCTCCGAGGCGACCGTGGTGACGTCGGGAAAGGAACGCAGGATGTCGCGGATCTTCGGCGTGATCCTGGCGGACTCGTCGAACGAGATCGTGTACGGCATGGTGGCGCGCACCCACAGCGCGCCCTCGTCGAGCTTCGGCATGAACTCCGCACCGATGCGCGGGATCAGCGCCAGCGCCAGCGCCAGCAGCACGGCCGAGGCCACCGTGGTCGCCCACGCGCGGGCCAGGCAGAAATCCAGCCCCTTGACGTAGACCGACCTGATCGCCTCGAAGGCGCGGTTGCGCCGCTCGCGCACGCCCTTGCGCATGAACCACGAGCACAGCACCGGCAGCAGGGTCAGGGTGACCACCAGCGAACCGATCAGGGCGAACACCATGGTGTCCGCCATCGGCTTGAACAACGTGCCGGAAGGCCCCGACAAGACGTAGATCGGCATGAAGCTGACCACGATCACCGCCACCGCGTAGAACAACGGGCGATCCACTTCCGCAGCGGCGTCGCGGATCACCTCGATCACGCTGTATCTGGTGCCGGCGCGGTCGGCCAGCTGGCGGTAGATGTTCTCCACCATCACCACCGCCGCATCGACCAGGATGCCGAAGTCCACCGCGCCGATCGACAGCAGGTTGGCCGAGGCGCCCTGCAGGTCCAGCCCGATGAACGCAACCATCAGCGCCAGCGGGATGGTCACCGCGACGATCAGGCCGGCGCGCACGTCGTACAGGAAGAAGATCAGGATCACCACCACCAGCAGCATGCCGCGCAGCAGGTTCTCCCTGACCACCTTGGTGGTGACGGCGACCAGGTCGCTGCGGTCGTAGAACGGGTGGATCTTGATGTCCTTGGGCAGGACGTGGTCGTTGAGCTCCCGGGTCTTCGCCTCGACCCGCCGCAGCACGTCCTGGGTCTTGGCGCCGGTACGCAGCAGGATCACGCCCTCGACCGCGTCATCCTGCTTTTCGTAGCCGAATTCGCCCAGCCGCGGCGCTATCCCGACGACCACCTGGGCGACGTCCTTGACCAGCACCGGGCTGCCGTTGTGGACCGCCAGCACCACGTTGCGGATGTCGTCCAGCGTCTGCAGGCGGCCGATGCCGCGCACGTAGTAGAACTGCCCGCCCTGCGAATAGAAGCCGCCGCCGGAATTGCTGTTGTTGGCCGCCAGCGAGGCCTCGACCTGCTGCGCGGTGAGCCCGGCCGCGGCGATCCGGGTGGGGTCGAGCAACACCTGGTACTGCATGGTGCCGCCGCCGAAGCCGGAGTCGTCGGCGACGCCGGGCACCGAGCGGTATTGCGGCGCGATGACCCAGTCGTCGAACGTCTTCAACTCCATCGGCGAACGGTCGGTGCTCTGCAGCACGTAGCGATAGATCAACCCCGACGGCGACGACAACGGCGACATCGAGGGGGTCACGCCGCTGGGCAGGGCGATGCCGCTCAAGCGGTTGAACACCCGCTGGCGGGCGAAATAGTTGTCGGTGCCGTTGTCGAAGGTGAGGGTGACGTCCGACAGGCCGTACAGCGAGATGGAGCGCTTGTTGTCGACCTTGGGAATGCCGTTCATGGCGAGCTCGATCGGCACCGTGATCAGCCGCTCGACCTCTTCCGCGGTATGCCCCGGCCACTGCGTGATCAGCTCGACACTGGGCGGCGCCAGGTCGGGGTAGGCATCCACCGGCAGGCGGTGCAGCGCCCGCACGCCGGCACCGATCAGCACGGCCGTCAGCAGCAGGGTCAACAGCCGCTGGCCCAGCGAGGCACCGACGATCCGGTTCATCAGCGACGGCGCGCGCGGCGGCATGGGTGGTAGATGCTCGCTCATTGGTTTTGCATGAACTGGACGAAGATGCCGCCATCGACCACGACCCGGTCGCCGGGCGCGAGGCCGGCGTCGACTTCGTATTGATCGCCGATGCGCGGGCCCAGCGTCACGTTGCGCCGCGCGAAGCTGCCGTCGTGCTGGCGCAGATACACGAACGGCAGGTTCTCGTCATCGCGCAGCATCGACGACACCGGAATCAGCAGGCCGTGGCTGGCCTTGCGCGACTGGATCCGCACCCGCACGTACATCTGCTTGCGCAGCAGGCCCTGCGGGTTGTTCACCACGACCCTGGCGACCACCGCGCGGGTATCGGGGTCCACCTCGGCGGCGATGTTCTGCACGGTGCCCGGCAGTTTCGCGCCGGCCATGCCGTCTTCGACCAGGGCCGTATCGCCGACGCCGACGTCGGCCAGCTCGGCGGCGGACACCTGCGCCATCACCCAGACGCGGGAGAGGTCCGCCACCGTGAAGCACGGCGTGCTGCCGGCCTGCAGCAGCTGTCCGGGCGTGATCAGCTTTTCCACCACGGTGCCGGCGATCGGCGCGCGAATGACGCCCTGCGCGCCAGTCACCGGGCGGCCGGCCTGGATCGCCTTGATCGTGCCGGCATCGACATCGAGCGCGACCAGCGCCTGCAGCGCCGCGTCGCGATCGGCCTCGGCACCGACCGCATCGGTCTGCGCCTGCTCGGCCTCGCGGCGGGAAACGCCCTGGTGCTGCGCCAGGTCGCGGTCCGCATCGGCCAGCCGGCGCGCGTTGCGCGCGGCGACCAGGGCCTTGCGGTAGCCGTTGACGGCGGCGGCGAAATCCGGCGATTCCACCAGCGCCAGCGGCTGCCCCTTGCGCACCTTGTCGCCCGGCGATACCAGCAGCCGCGACACCGGGCCGGAGAACGGCGCCAGCACGCTGGTCGCCTGGTCGTTGTCGAAATCCACCACGCCAGTCGTCTCGATCGCCCGATGGAAGCTGGACGCGGCCACCGTCTGCAGGCGCAGCTGCTGCAGCTGGGCCGCCGTCAGCGTGACATCGTGCGGCCGCCCGGCCACGGCCTGTGCCGGCTGGCCGGACTGCGACGAGCAACCGGAAAGTGCCGCCAGCGCGGCCAGCGCGAAGACACTCGCCGCGGCCATCCCGCGCAGCGCGGGCGGCATCGCCAAAGCTGATCTATTTTTCATCATGGTCCCGGACTGGAGCGGCGTGACTGGCATCGGCGTGGTGTGCGGCGGTCGGTGCGGGGGAAGGCGGGGCACCCGGCGGGGCATCGGCCTTGCCCGCCGCGGCGTCATGCCACCAGCCGCCGCCCAGCGCCTGGAACAGCGCCGCAGTGTCGGCAAAACGGCTCGCCTGCGCCTGCACCAGGGCCATGCGCGCCTGCTGGTAGCCCTGCTCCGCGCTCAGCAGCGACAGGTAGCTGGCATAGCCGACCCGGTACTGGCGCCGCGACAGATCGAGGGTGACCCGGGCGGCGTCCTCGGCACGGGCGGCCGCCTGCAGGCCCTCGGCATCGTGTTGCAGCGCGGCCAGGGTGTCGGCCACGTTCTGGAACGCCGTCAACACCGTGCTGCGGTATTGCTGGGCCGCCTGCACATAGGCCGCCTTGGCCGCGCGCTCCTGGTGCAGCAGGCTGCCGCCATGGAAGATCGGCGCCGCCAGATCCGCGCCGACGCTCCAGAAGCCGGTCCCGGACTTGAACACCTGATCGATCGCCAACGCGGTGCTGCCCACGTTGGCGCTGAGTGAAATATTCGGCAGCCGGTTGGCGATCGCCACGCCGACCTGGGCGCTGGCCGCGTGCATGTTCGCTTGCGCCTGACGAACGTCGGGACGCTGCTCCACCAGGGCCGAGGGCAGGCTCAACGGCAACTGCTGTGGCAGGTGCAGGCTCGCAAGCTCGAATGGCGCCGCCGGCGCCTGGCTCGGGAAGCGCCCGACCAGTACCGCCAGCGCGTTGTCCTGCTGGGCCAGCTGCGTCAGCAGCGGCGGCAGGCCGGCCCTGACCTGGGCCAGCTGCGACTCCTGCGCCGCCAGGTCGAGCCGGCTGGCGTAGCCCTTGCCCAACTGGTATTTCAGGATGCCCACCATCCTGGCGTTGATCGCGATGAGCTCGTGCGTCGCCGCGATCTGCGCCCGCAGCGACGCCTGCTGCACCGCGGTCGCCACCACGTTGGTGCTCAGCGTGATGCGGGCGGCGATCATCTGGAAGCGCACCGCCTGCTGCTGCGCCTGCAACGACTCCACGCTGCGCCGGTTCAGGCCGAACACGTCCGGCGCATACGAAATGCTCAGCTGCGGCGTGAAGAAGCTGTACAGGTACTCCTGCGGCACCACCGGGTAATTCGGCCCGGGCGCGACCTGCTGGGACTGCATCTGGCGGGTGGCCGAGAAACCGCCGTCGACGGCGGGGTAATAGGCGCCGCGCCCGGCCCGGGTGTTTTCCCTCGCCACGGTCAGCGCCGCCTGCGCCGCCTTGAGGTCGGCGTTGTGCGCCAGCGCCTGCTCGATCAGCGCGTTGAGCGCCGGGGAATGGAACAGCGTCCACCAGTCGGCGGGGATGTCGGCCCCCTCGGCAAAGTGCTGGGCTTCCCCGCCGGCGACGTTCGCGCTGGCGGTCGTGGTCGGCAGCGGACCGGCCGTGTAAGCGCTGACCTGCGGCGGCGCCGGCCGCTTGAAATCGGGGCCGACGGCGCAGCCGGCCGCAAGGGATGCGGCCAGGACCACCACGGCGCGCAGGACGCGCGATGGCGACGACCCGACCGGGAACGGAAGCTTGCTTGCTGCCACGTCTTTCGTTGCTCCGGTCGCGACCGGCACATCGGCCCACGTCTTGTTCATGCGTGCGTATCGCCGGAGAATGCCAAGGAATGTAACATTATAACGTAGCAATTGAGAGACACCCCTGCCGGAAGTCATGCGCCGGGGCAGGCCATGGGGGCTTCGCGCCATCGCCTCGCCCAAGTCGCCCGACCGGCATGCGCGCGCGGACCGGCACACCGCCGCGGTGTTGCATGCCCGGCGCCGCCGCTCCGCGCTCGAACGACACCGTTGCCGCCGCACGACGCGTCTTGACGCAGATCAAGGGCATTTTGTTTCGGCTGAGTAATATGGATGCCGTAGCACCCCTAGTCGCCGTGAGGCGATCGCAGTCCCAGCGCCCCCCGGCATAGACGGAAAAGCCCGCTTCGGCGGGCTTGCCTTTTTCAGGGCCGGCAAAAAGCAGCACGGCCCGCGCTGTTCGGCACCGGTCGGCCAGCCGGTTGCGGCAAAGGCAGGCACGTTCGGCCAGGCCGATTGCAGGCCGAGTACCGTGCCACACGCTCGCGGGCGAACCTTGCGCGGCACATTTTTCCGAGGCATCTGCCGCTGCGCGTCACTTGCCGACCGGTCGACGTTCGAGCGGGCTAAAGTCCGGCTTGCGCGTGCCGATAAGACCACCATGGCGACAGTATCCCCCCCGCTGTCGCCTGCCCGTCGCCGAGAGGCGCTCACCGTCCCGCTCCCAGGATCCACAGGTGGAAAAGCCCGCTTCGGCGGGCTTGCTCTTTCCTGGCGGGAAAGCGGTGGCACGCCGGAGCAGGCCCGGCATGCGAAGCGATCCGGCAATCGCCCGTGCAAGGGCTAAACTACAACCACGATCGGCCGGCACCCGATCGACATGTGATTTTCGTCACATTTCGAAAGACTGCTTGACCGGACAAAATCCACGGGCATGTACGTTGCACGCCGCCCGGGAAAACCAAATGGGTCATCCGATACCAGATGGCGACACCAGCTCTCCCATCCGTGAAACCGCATGCCTGCACCGGCAACCGGCAGACGCCCCGGCGTCCGCCGTTGCATTGCCGGCGCGGACACCGGAACCTCCGGCCGAACACTTCGTGATGACCGCACGCCGGCCACAGCGTCTTCTCGCGGTGCTGTCCTGCCTGGTCTGGCTGGCTGCCGCACACGCCGAAGCATTGCCCGCCCCGAGTTCCAGCGCACATACAGCCGATGTCGGAGTGCCGTTGCTGCGCAACTTCAGCCCGATGGATTACGGCGCCGGCCCGCAAAACTGGGCCGTGGTGCAGGACAAGCGCGGGTTGATCTACGTGGCGAACGGCGACGATGGCGTGCTGGAGTTCGACGGCAGTCATTGGCGCCGCATCGCCATCCCCAACCGCAGCACCGTGCGCTCCCTGGCGCTGGATGCCGATGGCAGCATCTATGTCGGCTGCGTCGGCGAGCTGGGCTACCTGGCTCCCGATGCCCGCGGCCGGCTGCGCTACGTCTCCCTGCTCGACCGCATCGCGCCCAGGTACCGCGGCTTCGCCGACGTCTGGCGCACCTTCGCCGCACCCGACGGAGTCTACTTCGCGACCTCGAAGCTGATTTTCCGCTTCGAGGAAAACCATGTGGATGTCTGGAAGGCGCAGACCTCGTTCCACCTGACGTTCCTGGTTCGCAACCGGTTCTACGTGCGCGAGACCAATCGCGGCCTGATGGAGCTTTCCGCCGGCAAGCTCAAGCTGGTCGACGGTGGCGAGCGCTTCGCCAGGGAAAAGATCTACGCCATGCTGCCGTGGGGCAAGACCACGGCCGATGGCGGCGGCCAGTTGCTGATCGGAACCCGCACGCAAGGCTGGTTCCTGTTCGACGGCCATCGGTTCCGGCCATGGAAGACCGAGGCCGACGCGGAGATAAAGCGCGAGCAGATCTATGACGCGCAATGGCTGGCCAACGACAGGCTGGCGGTCGCCACGCTGCAGGGCGGCGTGATCCTGCTCGACCGGCAGGGCCGCGAAACCGGGCGCCTGCGCCGGACCGACGGGCTGATCAATGACACGGTTTTCGCGATGTACCAGGATCGCGAAAACGGGTTGTGGCTGGCCCTGGACGACGGCCTCGCCAGGGTCGACATGGCCTCGCCACTGAGCTACTTCTCGCCCAACTCCGGCCTCGACGGCTCCGTGCTGAGCATCGGCCGTTACCGCGGCACGTTGTACGTAGGCACCACCAAGGGGCTGTTCCAGCTGCAGCACGGCAAGGACGGCAACGCGTATTTTTCCCGCGTCCCCGGCATCCGGGACCAGATCTGGGACCTGCTGGACATGGGCCGCTCGCTGCTGGTCGGCACCTCGATGGGAATGTTCGAGCTCGACGGCGGCTCGCCCAGACTGCGCCTGGCCGACCAGACCGTATACAGCCTGCTGCGCTCGCGCCGGGATCCCGCGCGCGTGTTCCTCGGCCTGCCCGACGGGCTGGAAGCCATGCGGCTGGTGCACGGCCACTGGCTGGACGAAGGCAGGGTTCCCGGGATTGCCGGGGAGGTCCGCTCGCTGGCCGAAGATGCCGCCGGACGCATCTGGATGAGCCTGTCGAACGACGGCGCCGCGCGCCTGACCCTGCCCGACGACTGGAAGACCGACGGCGGCGGTGCGGCACGGGTGGAACACTTCGACACCCCTCATGTGGCATCCATGAAAACGGGCGATGCCCTGGTCTACAACATCGCCGGGGCGATCCGGTTTGCCACCGCACGCGGCATCTACCGGTTCGACGACCGCACCCAGCGCATCGTCGCCGACCCGGCATTCGCCCATCTCTTCGCGCAAGGCACGCGGCAGCCATCGCTGCTGAGCGAAGACAATCGGGGCCGGATCTGGATGTACACCTCCGACGACTCCGACACGATCAGGCAGACCGGCGCGGCGATTCCCGGCCCGGGCGGCATCTACCACTGGGATCCGCGCCCATTGCGGGCGTTCTCCGGCATGGGCGTTTCCGCGATCCATGCCGACAAGGACGGCGTGATGTGGTTCGGCGCGAACGATGGCCTGTACCGCTACGACCCCTCCGCCCCGGTGCACTACAGCAAGCCGTTGCCGGCTTTGCTGGACAAGGTCACCGACCATGCCGGGCGCCTGCTCTGGGGCGGCGCCGGGCAGGCCACGCCAGCGACGCTGCCCTGGGCGGACAACAGCCTGCGCATCGAGTATTCGTCGCCGAACTTCGACTCGTCGATGGCCAACCGCTTCCAGGTCATGCTGGAAGGCATGGATACGCAATGGTCGGCATGGAGCAAGGAAACCTATCGCGATTACACCAACCTGCACGAGGGCGATTACCGCTTCCGGGTGCGCTCGCGCGATGCGTACGGCAACCTGAGCAAGGAAGCGACCTACGCTTTTCGCGTGCTGCCGCCGTGGTACCGGACCTGGTGGGCCTACCTCGCCGGAGTCGCGCTGCTCGGCGTGGCCATCTGGCTGGCGTTTCAAATGCGTTCGGTCACGCTGCGCCGGCGCAACCTGGCGCTGGCCAGGCTGGTCGCGGCGCGCACCCGGGAATTGTCCGCGTCGCATCGCGCGCTGCAACGGGCCAATGCCGCACTGGTCGACCTGAACATCACCGACGCGCTTACCGGGCTGCGCAACCGGCGCTATGTGCTCGATCACATCGAGCAGGATGTCGCCACCGCCCAGCGGAACTACAGCAAGCCCGCCTGCCGCGAAATCGAAAACACCCATCGGAACATCGACCTGCTGTTCCTGATGATCGATATCGACCATTTCAAGGAAATCAACGACCGCCACGGACACACCGCCGGCGACCGCGTGCTGATGCAGATGCGCGACATCCTGCAGGCGGCCACGCGCGAGATGGATACCCCGGTGCGCTGGGGCGGCGAGGAGTTCCTCGTCATCGCGCGCTTCGCCAGCAGCGACTTCGGCACGGTGATCGCCGAGCGCGTCCGCAGCATGGTGGCGCAGCACGCTTTCGACCTGGGCAACGGCCAGACCATTTACCGCACCTGCTCCATCGGTTTTGCGCTCTACCCGTTGCTGGCCGACGCACCGCAGCGATTCAACTGGGAAGACGTGATCAACATCGCCGATCAGTGCCTGTATGCGGCCAAGCGCAATGGGCGCAACTGCTGGGTCGGCGTTCAATCCATGCACAAGACCGTCGCCGCGGACGCCGCGGCCGGCCTGCCGGTGAACCTGGACGTCCTGGTCGCCGAGGGCTATCTGCAGCTGCTGGTTTCGCCCGCGCCGGACTGAACGAAACCCCGTCCACGGCAGGCCCGCCGGAGCGGGTCGCACAAGGCGCGGGACCTCATGCCGAGGTCGGCGCGCGGCAAGCGAAGGCAGGGAGTCCGGCTGGAAACGACGTGGAGCTCGCGGCCTGGACGGTACCGGCCAGGCGGTCGGCATCGAGCAAGGCGCCATCGTGCGGGTATGGACGTCCAGACGTCCGGTTTGGCCGAACGGCGGCGTACGTGGCCGCGGCGGATCAATCCAGGCGGGCGAACCACACCGCATGGCCGGGCAGCTGCAGACGCCCGCCTTCCAGCTGGCCCTGCGTCAGGCCATGGCCGTCCAGTCGCTGCTGCCTGCCCAGCCCCGGCAGGGCGACCAGGGCGGGCTGGGCGGCGAGGTTGAACACGACCAGCACGGTCTGGCCATCCAGGCTGCGGGTGAAGGCCAGCACCGGTTCTTCGGTGTCGAGAAAACGGATGTCGCCAAGGCACAGCGCAGGCTGCTGCTTGCGCCAGCGCATGAAGCCGCGAAAGCCGTTGAGCACCGAATTCGGATCGGCTTCCTGGTGCGCCACGGCCAGCGCACGATGCTCCTCAGGCAACGGCAGCCACGGCGTGCCGCGACTGAAACCGGCATGCACGCCGTCGTTCCACGGCATCGGCGTGCGGCAGCCGTCGCGGCCCTTGAACTGGGGCCAGAACGCGATGCCGTAGGGGTCCTGCAGCGACTCGTACGGCACCTCGGCCTCGGTCAGCGCCAGCTCCTCGCCCTGGTAGACGCAGACCGAGCCGCGCAACGAGCAGACCATCGCGGTGAGCAGGTTGGCCAGCTTCGCCGAGGCATCGCCGTTGCCCCAGCGACTCAGCACCCGCTCCACGTCGTGGTTGGAGATCGCCCAGCATGGCCAGCCCTCGTTCAGCTGCGACTCGAGCCGGCGCACGGTGTCGCGGATGTAGCCCGCGCTGAAATCGTCGGTCAGCAGTTCGAAGCTGTAACCCATGTGCAGGCGGTGGCCGCTGGTGTACTCGGCCATCGTCGCCAGCGAGTCCTCGGACGAGATTTCGCCCAGCGCGGCGATGTCGCGGTAGCGATCGAGCAGCGCACGCAGCTCCTGCAGGAACACCAGGTTCTCCGGCTGGGTGTTGTTGTTGTAGTGGTACTGGAACGCGTAGGGGTTGTCCGGGCTGAAGCCGCGGCCGACCCGCTCGTGCGGCGGCTTGGCCGGGTTGTCGCGCAGCTGGCGGTCGTGGAAGCAGAAGTTGATCGCATCCAGGCGCAGGCCATCGACGCCGCGGTCCAGCCAGAACTTCACGTTGTCCAGCACGGCCGCGCGCACGGCCGGGTGGTGGAAATTCAGATCGGGCTGCGAGGTCAGGAAATTGTGCAGGTAGTACTGGCCGCGCCGCGGCTCCCACTGCCAGGCGCAGCCGCCGAACAGCGACAGCCAGTTGTTCGGCGGCGTGCCGTCCGGCCGCGCGTCGGCCCACACGTACCAGTCGGCCCTGGGGTTGTCGCGGCTCTGCCGGCTTTCGCGGAACCAGCTGTGCTCGATCGAGGTGTGGCTGAGCACCTGGTCGATCATCACCTTCAGGCCGAGGCCATGCGCCTTGGTCAGCAGGCGGTCGAAATCGGCCAGCGTGCCGAACAGCGGATCGACGTCGCGGTAGTCGGCGATGTCGTAGCCGAAGTCGGCCATCGGGGATTTGAAGAACGGCGCGATCCAGATCGCATCCACACCCAGCGAAGCCACGTAGTCGAGCCGCTCGATGATGCCCGGCAGATCGCCCACGCCATCGCCGTTGGTGTCCAGGAAACTGCGCGGGTAGATCTGGTAGATGACGGCACCGCGCCACCACGTTACGTCGGTCATTACAACAGGTCCCTGACTGAGCCAACTGCAGGTTCACTAACCGCTCGTTGGCGAACGGGTTCAGCTTAGCGGCAGCCTCCCATGGTCTCGCAGGGTGTTACATACGTATTCATCCGTGCTGCAACCGCACAATATCGCTGCCGCGCAAGCCTCTGTACGGCACGCCGGCCGGAGCGCGATCGCACGCTGCAGACGCAGACAACACAGGGGGCGTGGAATTCAATCCGCGGCGCGATCCGGCGGCGCCGGCGACCCATGTTGCGCTGCGATGACATGCTGCATGTGCTTGTTATGAATACGTATGCAGATAAGCGCTGGTCATCGAAACAGGGGCTTAACATCGAAACACGCGCTGGCCGAAGGTCGACCAGCGCCCCCTGCCGACGGTCATCGCCGACGGAAGCGCAGGCAAGCCAGAGTTCATGAAACGCGGCGATTATTTGTGGGGAGACGAGAACATGTTACTGAAACGCAACCTGATGGCTCTGGCTTTGATGTCGGCCGGTCTGTGCTGCACCGCTGTCGTGAACGCAACGCCCGCCGACCCCGCCGCTCCGGCGGCCGGCACACCGCAAAGCACCCAGGATCAGGCTTCGTCGCAGACGCCCGCTGGCGCCAAGAGCGCTGACGCCAAGCGTGCCGAAGCCGCCAGGCCGGGCAAGGCCAAGAAGCTGGGGACCGTCCAGGTCACGGGCTTCATCAGCAGTATCGAGAATTCCACCGCGATCAAGCGCAACGCCGACAGCATCGTCGAAGCGGTATCTTCCGAGCAGATCGGCAAACTGCCGGGCATCAGCATCGCCGACTCGCTGGGCCGCCTGCCCGGCCTGGCCGTGCAGACGGTCAGCGGCCGCCCGCAGGTGCTCTCCATCCACGGCCTGGGGCCGGACTTCTCCACCGCGCTGGTCAACGGCGGCCAGCAGGTGTCGACCTCCAACAACCGCGACGTGCAGTTCGACCAGTACCCCTCGAGCTGGTTCAACGCCGTCGTGGTGCACCTGAGCCCGCAGGCCGACCTGATCGGCCAGGGCCTGGCCGGCACGGTGGACATGCAGACGATCCGCCCGCTCGACAAGAACAAGCCGGAAGCGGCAGTCAACGCCCACTACATCTGGAACGACAAGTCCCAGCTCGCCAGCGGTCCCGGCGTGAGTGACAAGGGCTACAACCTCAACGGCGTGTGGGTGAACCAGTTCGCCGACCACACGCTGGGCGTCACGCTGGGCATGGACCTGGAGTCCAACCCGACGCAGATCGAGCACCAGCAGCCGTGGGGCTACCCCTCCGACGCGAACGGCGACGCGGTGATCGGCGGTTCGAAGAACTACGGCATCACCGACAGCATGAAGCGCCGGGGCCTGCTCGCCACCGTCGAATGGCAGCCGAACGAGTTCTATACCGGCACGGTCGACATGACGTACGACAACTTCAAGGAAGTGCAGCAGGCCAAGGGCATGGAGTTCCCGCTGTTCTGGAGCGCCGCGCAGCTGCAACCCGGCGGCACGGTGCAGAACGGCTTCGTGCAGAGCGGCACCTACACCAACGTCAAGCCGGTGATCCGCAACGACTACAACAGCACCAGCGCCCGTGTCTACAACTTGAACTGGGACAACAAGTTCACCATCAACGAGAACTGGTCGGTCGACGTCGACGGCAACTATTCCCGCGCCACCCGCCGCGACGTCAACCTCGAGAGCTATTCCGGCACCGGCTACGGCGGCAACGGCGGCGCGCTCGACACCGTGGCCTTCAACGAGCTCAGCAACGGCCTGCTCAACCTCAGCCCGTCGCTGGACTACACCCAGGGCGTGGTGCTGACCGACCCGCAGGGCTGGGGCGCCGGCAACGACGTGGTGCAGGCCGGCTTCATCAACGCGCCGCACACCGTCGACTACCTCGCCAACCTGCGCCTGTCGGTGGACCGCAGCTTCGCCAGCGGTCCGTTCTCCGACATGGAGTTCGGCGTGAGCAACAGCCGCCGCAACAAGACCTACCACATCGACCAGAGCTTCCTGACCCTGGGCGGCGGCACGCTCAGCGGCGGCAACGCCGTCAAGACCGCCGCGTTCAGCGGCTCCAGCTGCGACCCGCTGTCGTGGATGGGCATCGGTCCGCAGCTCTGCTACAACCCGTTCAGCCTGATCGACAACGGCACCCTGGTGAACGTGCCCACCTTCGGCTCCAACACCGGGATGCCGCCGAACTGGCAGGTGCACGAGAACGTCTTCACCCCGTACATCCAGTTCAACATCGACACCAACCTGGGCAACATCAGCCTGCGCGGCAATTTCGGCATGCAGATGCAGCACACCGTGCAGCGCTCGACCGGCGAGCGCGTGGCGCCGGGCAGTGTGATCACCGGCAACGGCATCACGCTGCTCCCGGTGAGCGGCAGCACCAGCTACAGCCGCTACCTGCCCAGCGCCAACCTGATCTTCGGCCTCACCGAAAACGACGACCTGCGCGTCAGCGCGGCGCGCACCCTGGCCCGCCCGCGCATGGACCAGATGAACGCCAGCCTCGGCGTGTCCGGCAACGTCACCCACCTGCAGTCCACCGACCCGAACCAGTCCTACTTCAGCGCCTCGGGCGGCAACGCCAAGCTGCAGCCCACCATGGCCGACAACTACAACGTCAGCTATGAGCACTATTTCTCCGGCAGCAGCGGCTTCCAGTGCAACTCCGCCGACCAGAAGAACTCCGACCTGTGCCGCAGCGGCGGCGGCGGCTACTTCGCGGTGTCGGGCTACTTCATCGACCTGCACGATTACATCAACCCGAACGCGTCCTTCCTGTACGACTTCAGCTCTTTCCTGCCGTTCAACCTGTCCCCGGCGCAGCTGGCCCAGCTCGGCACCCCGCTGGGCGTCGTCAGCGGCCCGACCAACGACGGCCACGGCTACGTGAAGGGCGCCCAGGTGACCCTGAACCTGCCCGCCAACCTGATCACCCCTGCGCTCGACGGCTTCGGCGTGATCCTGACCGGCAACCGCACCAAGAGTTCGCTGGTGTACGCCGGCAACAGCAGCCCGATCACCGTGCCGGGCCTGTCGAAGTGGGTGGCGAACGGCACGCTGTACTACCAGCACAACGGCTTCGAGGCCCGCGTGAGCGACAGCTACCGTTCCAACTTCCTGGGCGAGGTGTCTGGCATCAGCGCCACGCGCATCGAGCAGACCCTGCAGGGCGGCAGCACCTACGACGCACAGGTCAGCTACACCTTCGACCACGGTCCGCTGAACGGCCTGACGGTCATTGCGCAGGGTTCCAACCTGTCCAACAAGACCTTCGTCACCTTCCAGAACAACGATCCGCGGCAGGTGCTGAACTGGGAAAGCTACGGCCGCCGCTACGAGATCGGCATCTCCTACAAGTTCATGTAAGCGATAATTCCCTCCCCACCAGCCCCGTTGAGTCCATCCAGCGGGGCTTTTTTTTTGACAAGGCCGTGACAAACCGCTAGTCATTGGCCTCCACGCATTCAGGGTATCCGCATGCAGGCCCATCCCGTCCAGCGCGTGGTCATCGTCGGCGGCGGCACCGCCGGCTGGATGGCCGCCGCCCTGCTCGCCCGCGCATTGGGGCCGCAGGTACAGATCCGGCTGGTCGAGTCCGACGAGATCGGCGTCGTCGGCGTCGGCGAGGCCACCATTCCCTCGATCCGCCTGGTCAACCAGTTTCTCGGCCTCGACGAGGACGACCTGCTGCACGCCACCCATGGCACCTTCAAGCTCGGCATCGAATTCAACGACTGGCGGCGGCTGGGCGATTCGTACATGCACGCCTTCGGCGACATCGGCCTGCCGCTGGGGCTGGCCGGCTTCCACCACTACTGGCTGCGCGACGTGCAGGGACGCGCGAGTGCCGCCGGCGCAGGACGCGCGGCAGCGGCGCCCGATGGGCAGAACTACACCAGTGCCGTCGGCGCGGCAGCGGCCGGCGTGCCGGACCTGTGGGCCTATTCGCTCAATGCGGCGGTGGCGCGGCAGCACCGGTTCGGCCGCATGGAGCGCGTCGGCAGCAGCCCGCTGACCGGCATCAAGTACGCCTACCAGCTCGACGCCATCGCCTACGGCCAGTACCTGCGCCGTCACACCGACCCGGCCATCGTCCAGCGCATCGAGGGCAGGATCGTCGACGTGCAGCTGCGCGCCGAAGATGGCTTCATCGAATCGGTGCAGCTGGCCAGCGGCGAGCGCGTAGCCGGCGACCTGTTCATCGACTGCTCGGGTTTCCGCGGCCTGCTGATCGAGGGCGCGCTGCAGACCGGCTACGACGATTGGCAGCAGTGGCTGCCGTGCGACCGCGCCCTGGCCGTGGCCAGCGAGCGGGTGGCGCCGATGCGCCCGTACACCCAGGCCAGCGCGCGCACCGCCGGCTGGCAATGGCGCATCCCGCTGCAGCATCGCAGCGGCAACGGCCACGTCTACTGCAGCCGCTTCGTCAGCGACGACGAGGCCGCCGCGACGCTGCTGCGCAACCTGGAGGGCGAGCCGCTGGGCGAGCCGCGGCAGCTGCGCTTCACCGCCGGCATGCGCCGGCAAGCGTGGAACCGCAACTGCGTGGCGCTGGGCCTGGCCGGCGGCTTCATGGAGCCGCTGGAATCGACCAGCATCCACCTGATCCAGTCCGGCGTGAACCGGCTGCTCGCACTGTTTCCCGACCGCCACTGCGATGCCGCGCTCAGCGCGGAGTACAACCGCCAGACGCGCTTCGAGTACGAGCGCATCCGCGATTTCCTGATCCTGCACTACAAGGCCACCGAGCGCGACGACAGCCCGTTCTGGCGGCACTGCGCGCAGATGGAGATCCCCGAGTCGCTGGCGCGGCGGATCGAGCTGTTCCGCGGCAACGGCAGCATCTTCCGCGATGCCGACGAGCTGTTCACCGAAGTCGGCTGGCTGCAGGTGCTGCTCGGCCAGGGCATCGTGCCGCGGCAGCATCACCCGCTGGCCGATACGCTCGACCAGGCGCAGTTCGACGAATTCCTGGGCAATATCCGCACCCTGGTCGGCCGCGCCGCGGACACGCTGCCGCCGCACGAACGCTTCATCGCCGAACACTGCAAGGTGCAGGCCTGAGCCGGCGCGGGCGGTCGACGCAGGTCGCCGCCGGCACCTCGACTTGCCGGACGGCGCTTGCCGGAGCGCTACCGGGCCACGTTCGCGAGGTAGGTATCGAGCATGGCCGGGTCGTGCTTGACGCCACGCTCGACGGCGAGGATCGACTTGACCGCCGCCTGCGTGCGGCCCGGATGGTACGAACGGCCCGACGTCATCGCGTCGTGGCTGTCGGCCACCGACACGATCCGCGACAGCAGGGGAATCTCCTCGCCGCGCAGCCCGTCGGGATAGCCGCTGCCGTCCCAGTGCTCGTGATGATGCCGCACGACGCGCGCGACCTCCTCGCGGAAGGGTATGTCGCGTTGATTGAGGATGAAGCTTTCGCCGCGCGCGCAGTGGGTGCGCATGACGGCCCACTCGGCATCGTTCAGCGGCCCGGGTTTGAACAGGATCGAATCGGGAAGGTCGATCTTGCCGATGTCGTGCAGGCGCGCGGCCACGGCAACGACCAGCAGGTCGTGACGCTCGAGGTTTATCGCTTCGCCGAGCCGGACCGCCAGCCTGGCGACGCGGTCGCAGTGCTGGGCGGTATGTCCGTCGCGTGCGTGCATGGCCCGGTCGAGATGAGGTGCAATGTTGTAGATCCAGGAATCCATGGCGCGTATCGGTGAAGGGGACTTTGCGTGGACGGCGTCCCTGCCGGTGGTTCGACTCCGGCATGCCGGCGACCTGCGCGGCGAGCCGGAGCAATGACCGGGCAGCTTAATCGGTGGTGGGTTGCATGGGAATATGCGCGCATGTCGCCGCGGCAAGCCGTCGTGGCTTCGGCCGGGCCTACGGCAGTGCGCGGCAATGCCGGTCGATGTATTGCCGGTGCGTGGGCATCGCCTGCACGGCCTGTTCGATCACCTGGCGCAGTCCGCGCAGGCGCTCCGCCGCGTCGACCTGGCCGCGCAGGTCGGCCAGCGGATGGTAGCGCTGCGGCCAGACCTCCTGCCCCACCAGTACCGCCAGCCAGTTGGCGTTCTGGAACAGCTCCATGCTCTCGGCCACCAGCCGGCCGCCGCGGCGGAATTGCTCGATCTTGTACTGCAAGGCGTCGGGGATCGGCATCGCGGCGGTCTGCCGCCACAACGGCTCGTCGCGCCGCACCGCGTGGTAGTGCAGGATCAGGAAGTCGCGGATGCGTTCGTACTCGATCTGCGTGAGGCGGTTGTATTCCTGCGCCGCGGCGGGATCGAAATCGCGGTCGGGAAACAGCGCCAGGAGCCGGTTGATGGCGGTCTGGATCAGGTGGATGCTGGTCGACTCCAGCGGCTCCATGAAGCCGGCCGACAGGCCGATCGCCACGCAGTTGCGGTGCCACGACTGCCGGCGCCGCCCGGCGGTGAAACGCAATTGCCGCGGCGATCCCAGCGGCTCGCCTTCCAGGTTGCGCAGCAGCGTCGCGGCGGCCTCGTCGTCGCTGATGAAGCGGCTGCAGTAGACGTGGCCGTTGCCCATCCGGTGCTGCAGCGGGATCCGCCACTGCCAGCCGGCCGCGTGCGCGGTGGAGCGAGTGTACGGCGTCCACTCGGCGCGGTGGGTGCAGGCCACCGCCACCGCGCGGTCGCACGGCAGCCAGTGCGTCCAGTCGTCGTAGCCGGTCTGCAGCGCGCCCTCGATCAGCAGGCCGCGAAAGCCGGAACAGTCGACGAACAGGTCGCCCTCGATCGCCGTGCCGTCGTCCAGCGTCACGCTCTGGACCAGGCCGCTTTCTCCGTGCAGGACGACGTCCACCACCTTGCCCTCGGTCCGCCGGACGCCGCGCTGCTCGGCGTACTGGCGCAGGAAGCGCGCGTACAGGCTGGCGTCGAAGTGATAGGCATAGTCGAGCGAGGAGCGCACCTGGCGGCGATCGGCCACCGGCAGGTCGAACTTGCCGGCGCGGGCGGCCGCCCAGGCCAGCGCGTAATCCTGCAGCGGCGTGTCGTCGCCGCGCTCGCGCTCGCGCAGCCAGTAATGATGCAGCGGCACGGTATCGAACTCGTTGCCGAACTGGCCGAACGGATGAAAATAGCGTTGCCCGCCACGGGTCCAGTCGACGAACTCGATGCCGAGCTTGAAAGTGCCCTGGGTGGCCGCCAGGAACGCGTTCTCGTCGATGCCCAGGGTGTGGTTGAACAGCTTGATCGGCGGAATCGTGGCCTCGCCCACGCCGATGCTGCCGATCTCCTCCGACTCGAGCAGCTCGATCCGGCAGCCGCCCTGCAGCGCGTTGGCCAGTGCCGCCGCGGTCATCCAGCCGGCGGTGCCACCCCCCACGATCACGATGCGGCGTATGCGGCGGTCAGTCATGTGACGGTTTCCGTTTCGTTGCCTCGGGAATCTTCCGCGCGACCGGTCGTGCCGGCCGGATCATCCTAGCGGATGCGCCGGCGCCGGCGTCGAAATCGCCTTGCGGCGCAGCATGAAAAACTGCGCCTTGGCCGCATGAATACGTATGCAGATATCGCCGCGCGCCGAGCACGCCGGCCTACCATGGATCAGGTACCGGACGTCGTCCGCATCGCAGCGGCAGGGCGCATGCAAGCCCCGGTGCCACGACGACAATCCTCCCCCCGCATCTGCTGGAGCCAATGGTGATCCGACCTGCTTCCGTTGCATCGATCATCCTCAGTGCGACACTGCTGCTGTCGCCGGCGATGGCTCCCGCATCGCCTGCGCGGACCGCGCCGGAAAAAGCCGCGGCGGCGAACTCCCCGCACCGGCCGCCGTCCTCCGGGGTCTGGTACGAGATCTTCGTGCGCAGCTGGTACGACACCAACGGCGACGGCATCGGCGACCTCAAAGGCGTCACCGCCAAGCTCGACTACCTGCAGTCGCTGGGCGTCAGCGGCATCTGGCTGATGCCGATCAACCCCTCGCCCAGCTACCACGGCTACGACGTCACCGACTACCAGGCGGTGAACCCGCAATACGGCACGCTGGCCGACTTCCGCCAGTTGGTGGACCAGGCGCACAAGCGCGGCATCCGGGTCATCATCGACATGGTGATCAACCACACCAGCAACGAAAGCCCGTGGTTCAAGGCCGCGCTGGATCCGAAGAGCGCCTACCACGACTGGTACACCTGGGCCGACCAGTACACCGACCTGGAAAGCGCCAGCGCCGCCGGCGACCGGGCCTGGCATGCGGCGGGCAAGCAACAGCATTACCTCGGCATCTTCACGGCGGAGATGCCCGACCTGAACTACGACAACCCGGCGGTGCGCGCCGCGATGATCAAGGCCGGCCGGTTCTGGCTGAAGCAGGGCGCGGACGGCTTCCGCCTCGACGCCGCACGCCACATCTACGAGAACTTCACCTGGGACGTGGACGACCCCGCCGCGCTGGCGAAGAACCTGGCCTGGTGGAACGAATACCGCCGCGGCCTCGACGCGGTGAACCCGCACACCTACCTGGTCGGCGAGGTGACGCAGCCCGCGGCCACCATGCTCGCGCCCTACCTGAAGCCGCTGGACGCGGTGTTCAACTTCCCGCTGGCAGTGCAGCTGATCGACGCCGCGAAAAGCGAGCGCAACCAGGGACTCGGCCCCACGCTCGACCGCAGCTATGCCGCCTACGAAGCCGTCGGCGGCAAGACGATCAAGGACGCGCCCTTCCTTTCCAACCACGACCAGGAACGCGTGATGAGCCAGCTCGACGGCAATCCGCAACACATGCGCACCGCCGCCGCGATGCTGCTCACCCTGCCGGGCGAGCCGTACGTCTACTACGGCGAGGAGCTGGGCACGCTGGGCAAGAAGCCCGATCCCGCCCTGCGCGAACCGATGCGCTGGAACCGCTCGACCAAGGCCAGGGGCGAGACCACCTGGGAAGCCGTCGACAGCGACAACGGCGCGGCAGTCTCGGTCGCGGCCGAACAGGCCGACCCGCACTCGCTGCTGCACTACTACACGCGGCTGATCCACTGGCGCAGCGAGGTGCCCGCACTGCGCGACGGCGGTTTCCACGCCTATCCCGAGGCCAGCGACCACCTCGCCGCGTGGGAACGCACCGACGGCCATGACACCGTGCTGGTGGTGCACAACCTCGCCGGCCAGCCGCAGACGATGGCGCTGGACGTGCCCGGCGAACCGCATTTCACCCGCGTGCTGAAGCAGACCGGCCCCGGCGCGGCGATCCACGGCAGCACGCTCAGCGTGCCGGCCTACACCAGCGTGGTGCTGCAGTGATGGCCCGCCGCATGCTCGCCATCGCGCTGGCCGCCGGCCTGATGGTTTCGGTGCCGGCGCTGTCCGCCACGGCGCCGGCGACCGCCGCCGCACGCGTCGACACCCAAGGCGCGGCTCTCCGCCTGGGCGCCGAACAGGTCTCGATCCGCCTCGACGGCCCCGGCGTGGTGCACGTGCAGGCGCTGCCGGCCGGCGCCGCCGACGCGCATACCCTGGTGCTCGATCCGCACGCGAAGCCGACCGCCGTCGCCGATGCGCGCGTGCACGACGACGGCGCCACGCTCACGCTTGCCAGCGACCGGCTCACCGCGATCTGGCGCAAGCGCGCCGGCACGCTGGTGTTGCAGGACGCGCAGCACCACCCGCTGCTCACGCTCGACGTCACCGCGCTGGCGCGGGGCCATGTCGTACTGAGCCATGCGCCGGGCGATGCGCTGTACGGCATCGGCGGCTACGACAAGGACCAGGATGCCTCCGCCGGCCTGCTGCGCAGCGGCAGGCAGGTCGCCAAGGCCGGCGAGCAGGGCCATGCCGGCGCGCCGTTCGTGTGGAGCACCGCCGGCTATGGCGTGCTGGTGGACAGCGACGGCGCGACGTACACGCTCAAGGACGGCCGCATCGACATCGCGGGCCTGTCCAAGCCGGCGCTGGACGTCTACCTGATGGCCGGCGATCCGCCGCAGCTGTTCGGCGAACTGGCCGACCTCAGCGGCCACGCGCCACTGTTCCCGCGCTGGGCGAACGGCTTCATCAACAGCCAGTGGGGCATCGACGAAAACGAGTTCCGCCAGATCGTCGCCACCTACCGTGCCAGGCACATCCCGATCGACGTCTTCACCTTCGACTTCGACTGGAAGGACTGGGGCAAGGACTGGGGCGAGTTCAGCTGGAACCCGGTGAAATTCCCCGACGGCCCCACCGGCAAGCTGAAGGTCGACATGGACGCCCTCGGCATCCACATGACCGGCATCATGAAGCCGCGCGTGCACGTGGACACCGTGGAAGGCCGCTACGCCACCGCGCACGACCTGTGGCTGCCCGGCGAAAAGGCCAGCCCCGACTACTTCTCGCACAAGCCGGTGAAGGACCTCGACTTCGACAAGCCGGCCACCCGCGCCTGGTTCTTCAACGCCGCGCTGAAGCACAGCTTCGACACCGGCATCGTGGGCTGGTGGAACGACGAGGCCGACACCACCAAGAGCGACACCCAGTTCCTCAACATGCAGCGCGCGATCTACGACGGCCAGCGCGCGTATTCGAAACTGCGCGTGTGGTCGATCAACCGCGACTTCTGGCTGGGCGCGCAGCGCTACGCCTACGGCCTGTGGTCGGGCGACATCCAGACCGGCTTCGCCAGCATGGCCGCGCAGCGTCCGCGCATGCTCAGCGCGATCGACGTGGGCGCGATGCAGTGGGGCATGGACGGCGGCGGCTTCAACGGCCACCCTTCCGACGAGAACTACGCGCGCTGGATCGAGTTCGGCGCGTTCACCCCGATCTTCCGCGTGCATGGCGTGTTCGGCGAGAAGCGCCAGCCCTGGGTCTACGGCCCGGTGGCGGAAAAGGCCGCCACCGCCGCGATACGCCTGCGCTATGCGCTGATTCCGTACATCTACAGCTACGAATACCGGCACCATGTCGACGGCGTGGGCCTGGTGCGCCCGCTGCTGTTCGACTGGCCGCGCGATCCGAAGCTGCGCAACGACATCGGCAGCTGGCTGTTCGGCGACTACCTGCTGGTCTCGCCGGTGGTGCGGCAGGGCCAGCGGGAAAAATCCATCTACCTGCCCGCCGGCGAGTGGACCGACTGGTTCAGCGGCAAGCGCTACGCGGGCGGACAGACCATCGTGCACGCGACGGACGCGAAAGGCTGGAGCGACATCCCGCTGTACATCCGCGCCGGCGCGATCATCCCGCTGCAACCGCCGATGGACTACGTGGGCGAGAAGCCGCTGACCGAGGTCGCCGTCGAGGTGTTCCCCGCCGCCCGGCGCAGCCGCTTCGCCTACTACGACGACGACGGCAGCGATTACCGCTACGAGCACGGCGCGTATTTCCTGCAGACTCTGAGCGTGCAGCGGCACGGCCGCACGGTCGTGTTCGACACCGGCGCCGCCACGGGGAGCTTCAGGCCCGCGCTGCGGTACTACCTGCTGCGGATCCACGCGGGAGCCGCCGCTGCCGTCGCCGACGGCGGCAAGGCCATGGCCCGCCTGGCCGGCCCCGACGCGTTGCGCGCAAGCAAGGGCGAGGGCTGGGCCACCGGTCGCGACCGCTTCGGCCCGGTCACCTATGTGCGTGTGGCGGCGGCGACGGCAAACCGCATCAGGCTGACCCTGCCGCCGTAGTCCACGATCCAGGGGGTTTTGCGCGGCGGGCTGATGCACACCTGGCTCCGCCATCTTTTTCATCGTAGGGAGGTACGTTGAATGAGCAATGACCGGAACACGAAACGCGGATCGAAGTTCGCGCTGGCGATCGCGATCGGCACGGCGCTGGCGCTTTATGGCCTGCCCTCGCTGGGCAACCTGGCACACGCCGCCAGCAACGACAACAACGTGGAGTGGGCCGGCCTGTTCCACGACCAGGGGCCGCTGTACGACAACCACGTCGAGCCGACGTCGACCCAGGCCGTCACGCTGACCCTGCGCACCTTCAAGGGCGACATCACCAGCGCCAACATCAAGTACTACGACAGCGCCACCCGCTCGTTCCACTGGGTGGCCATGAGCTGGTCGTCCAACGACCCCACCGGCGACTTCGACTACTGGAAGGGCACCATCCCGGCCAGCGCGTCGGAGAAGTACTACCGCTTCCAGATCAACGACGGCACCGCCACCGCCTGGTACAACGCGGCGGGCATCACCTCGTCCGAACCCAGCTCCGGCGACTTCTTCATCATCCCCGGCTTCACCACGCCGGCATGGATGAAGAACGGGGTGATGTACCAGATCTTTCCGGACCGCTTCTACAACGGCAATACCGGCAACGACGTCGGCAACGGCCAGTACACCTACGCCGGCTGCGCCACCGAGCATCACGCCTGGGGCACCAGCGTCTACGCCAACGTCAGCGGCTGCAACACCGCCGTGTTCTTCGGCGGCGACCTGGCCGGCATCGACCAGAAGCTGGGCTACATCAAGAACACCATCGGCGCGGACATCATCTACCTCAACCCGATCTTCCTCTCGCCGAGCAACCACAAGTACGACACCGAGGACTACATGACGGTGGACCCGGCGTTCGGCAGCAACAGCATGCTGCAGACGCTGAGCGCCGACATCCACGCCACCGGCAACGGCCCGAAGGGCTACCTGATCCTGGACGGCGTGTTCAACCACACCGGCGATACCCACAAGTGGTTCGACCGCTACAACTGGTGGCCCACCATCACCGGCGCCTACGAGTCGCAGTCCAGCCCGACCTACGGCTACTACACCTTCCAGAGCTGGCCCGACACCTATTCGTCGTTCTTCGGCTTTTCCAGCATGCCCAAGCTGGACTACGGCGCCAGCGGCTCGGCGGTGCGCAACGCGATCTACGGCGCAAGCACCTCGGTGGTGCAGACCTACCTGAAGGCGCCGTATTCGATCGACGGCTGGCGCCTGGATGCCGCGCAATACATCGACGCCGGCGGCAACAACGGCAGCGACGCCACCAACCACCAGATCATGGCCGAACTGCGCGGCGCGGTGAAAGCGGTGAACCCGAATGCCGACATCCTCGGCGAGTTCTGGGGCAATGCCGGCCCGTGGACCACCGACGGCAAGGAGTGGGACGGCGCGATGAACTACGACGGCTTCACCCAGCCGGTGTCGGAATGGATCACCGGCGAGGACTACAGCGGCAACAGTGCCTCGATCCCGGCATCGCAGTTCGACAGCTGGCTGCACGGCACCCGCGCGAACTACCCGACCGACGTGCAGCAGGTGATGAGCAACTTCCTGTCCAGCCACGACATCCCGCGCTTCGGCAACCGCGCCGGCGGCGACATCTGGAAGACCTACCTGGGGCTGTTCTTCCAGATGACCTATGTCGGCACGCCCACGATCTACTACGGCGACGAGTACGGCATGCAGGGCGGCGCCGACCCCGACAACCGCCGCACCTTCGACTGGACCCTCGGCAACCTGAACAACAGCGCGGTGGCCCTCGCCCACAAGCTGATCGCGATCCGCAACGCCTACCCCGCCTTGCGCACCGGCTCGTTCATGACCCTGCTGACCGACGACACCAACAAGCTGTATGCCTACGGCCGCTTCGATGCCACCAACCGCATCGCGGTGGCGCTGAACAACGACACGGTTGCGCACACGGTGACACTGCCGGTGTTCCAGCTGAGCATGACCAACGGCAGCACGGTCACCGACCAGATTTCGGGCCAGCAGTACAGCGTGCAGAACGGCCTGGTGACGGTCACCGTCAACGGCCACTACGGCGCGATCCTGGTGCAGTAACCGCGGAACCGGTGGCGCGCCGGGCCGCCGACCGCGGCCGGGCCGCCTCACGATCACCGGCGGGCGCGTTCGCCACGCCCGCCACCGACAGAGGACACGAGTCATGTTCGATCACGGTACGCCAGACCATCGCAAGGCAACCCGCGGCGCCCGGACGGCGCTATGGCTGGCACTGTGCGCAACGCTGGCCGCCGGCTTGCTGCCGGTCGCGGCCAGCGCGGCCAGCAACGACAACAACGTGGAGTGGAACGGCCTGTTCCACGACCAGGGGCCGCTGTTCGACAGCGCGCCCGAACCGACCGCCACGCAGCCGGTGACGCTGACCTTCCGCACCTTCAAGGGCGACATCACCAGCGCCAACATCAAGTACTACGACAGCGGCGACGGCCAGTTCCACTGGGTACCGATG
>JAGWMU010000020.1 GCA_028873095.1 Pseudomonadota bacterium
ACCGCCAGCGAGCTGATGACCCTGCTCGAACGCGGCTATCGGCACCTGAAGTTTTTCCCGGCGGTACCCGCCGGCGGCGCCAAGCTGCTCGGCGCCTGGGCCGGCCCGCTGCCGCAGGTGCGCTTCTGCCCCACCGGCGGCATCAGCCTGGCCACCGCACCGGACTTTCTCGCGCTGCCCAACGTCATCTGCATCGGCGGCTCGTGGTTGACTCCGGCCGCCAAGCTCGCCGCCGGCGACTGGGCCGGCATCGAAGCGCTGGCCCGCGAGGCGGCCGCCCTGCGCTGAACGCACGGCGCGTGATCCTGATCAGTGCGGCTGATCGGCAGGCCGTTAGACTTTCGCTGTCCCCATTCGAACGAAGGATCTCCCTTGGCGCACATCCCCGACGCCCTGCTCGGCTTGGGCAGGATCAGGAACGACAAATGCGACGTCACCGTCGCCGTCCGGGAAGACTGCAGCACCCCGCCCCACGTTCACCCCACGACCAACTACGTGGTGGTGAGCGAAGGCGTTCTTTACCTGACCCTCGATGGCGCCGAGCGGAAGATAGCCGCCGGCGAATGGTGCCGGATTCCGGCGGGCGCCGAACACGCGGAACGGTTCGCGGCCAGGACCTCGGTGATCGTCTTCTGGGTCAACGATCCGGCGCCGTGATGGTCGGCTGTTCCTCGTGAACCGCGGCCCGGAAACGGCGGCCTGCACCATCGGCCGGCACGACTGAAAAGGTGAAGATCGCGTGCCTGCACGCTCCCGCGGCGTGCGGCATCACGGTCGCTTCGGCCTCATCCGTTCGACTTCGCCGCATGGCCTCCCACCGCCGGACGGAACGCGATCGCCAGGCGATTCCAGCCATTGATGGCAATGATTGCCAGGGTCAGTTCGACGATTTCCTTCTCGTTGAAATGCACCTGCAGTTCGGCGTACAGCGTGTCAGACAAAGCGTTCACGGCAACCTGCGTCACCGCTTCGGTCCACGCCAGGGCCGCCCGCTCGCGCGGTGAATAAAAGTCCGTTTCGCGCCATGCCGGCAGCAGGTACAGACGCTGCTCGGTCTCGCCGGTGGCGCGCGCGTCCTTGCTGTGCATGTCCAGACAGTAGGCGCAGCCATTGATCTGCGAAGCGCGCATCTTCACCAGTTCGAGCAGCCCCTGCTCCAAGCCCGAGCGGCGCACCCCCGCCTCCAGGTCGAGCATCGCCTTGAAGGCATCGGGGGCGGCCTTCCGGTAATCGATACGGGTATTCAAATTCATTGCGTTCTCCTGTGGACGGAACCGTGCCGGGCCTTCACTCACTGCCGAAGAGTCGTTGTGCATCCGGGTAACTGAAACTGGACGCCAGGCAGTTGAATCGACCGCTGGAAAGCAACTCGGTCGCTGCACGATCGACCGCTGCCAGTGCCATCGTTGCGAGGCGGGTCGCCGTGCTCACCCGGGCGATCCCGAGCCGGGCCAGTTCGGCCAGTTCGGGAACTCCCGGACCGGCGGTGACGTTGACCGGCGCGTCGATCGCGTTCACCAGTGCCTGCAACAACGGGCCATCGCGCAACCCAATGGGGTAGACGCAGTCCGCACCGGCCGCCAGATAGGCCTGGGCGCGCCGCACCGTATCGTCGAAACACGATGCGTCGCCGTCGCCCGGATGCTGCATGCAGGTGTCCACCCGCGCGTTGATCACGATCGGCACACCGGCCGCCGTGGCTGCCCTGCGTGCGGCGTCGATCCGCGCGGCGGCTTCGGTGCGGGGCCGAAGGCCACGGTGTCCGGGCAGCCCGTCTTCGAGATTGATACCCACGGCGCCCGCTGCGATGACGGCACGCACGCTGGCGCCTACGGCCGCAAGGGTATCGCCGTAACCGCTCTCCATGTCCACCGTCACCGGCCGATCGACCACGCGCGTGATCCGCGCAATCGCCGCCAGCACCTCGGTCAGCGGGGCCTGCTCGCCATCGGCATAACCGAGCGACCAGGCCAGGCCGCCGCTGGTGGTGGCGATGGCCGCGAAGCCGTGCCGCGCCAGCAGGCGGGCGCTGCCCGCATCCCATGCGTTGGGCAGCAGCAGAACCGTGGAGCGGTCATGCATGTTGCGGAAGGCTTGTGCCTTGAGGATTTGCGCCGCCATCTTCATGCTGGATTCTTCCTGTGGCCGGCTGCCTGCCGTGGGTCGTTCGAAAACATCCCGTTCGGTTTCACGGGTCGGCGGATGATACGCCGCCGGCGGGACGCGGCTCCGCGGCAACCCACGCGGCCTCCACGCCACGTGCATCGACCTGGGCCGCCCATACCCACCCGGGCGGCCTCAAGCAAAGTGCCCGGCATTGACAGTGACGCTGTCGCCGCGCATGAAGTGCTCCTGCAGGTATTTTTCGCCCTCGTCGCAGAACAGGGTAACCACGGTGCGCAGCCCGGGATGACGCTCACGCACGCGGCGCGCGGCGAGCAGATGCGCCCCCGAGCTGGGGCCGCAGAACAGGCCATGATGTCGCGCCAGATGGCGCATCGACTCGATCGCTTCGATGCTGGAGACGCTGAGCACCTCGTCCACCAGGCCGGCATGGCGCTGGAAAATGCCCGGGACGAAGCCGTCCGAGATGCCCTCGATCTGATGCAGCGCAATTTCGCCGCACAGCAGCGTGCACGATTCGGAAGGCTCCATCGCGAACAGGCGCACGGCGGGATTGGCGGCGCGCAATGCCTGGCCCACTCCGATCAAGGTGCCGCCGGTACCGACGCCCGCCACCAGTGCGTCGGGCAAGCGGTCGGCCGGCAGTTGCGCCAGGATCTCGGGGCCCAGCACCAGGCGATTTTCCTCGACATTCCATTCCGACTCGAACTGCCGCGGACAGAAGTGGCCAGGCTGCCGACCCAGTTCATGCGCCTTGGCCAACGCATCGTTGACGTGGAACCGCCCGCAGAACAGCACTTCCGCGCCGTAGGCGCGCGAAATCGCCACGCGTTCACTGGACAGGCCCTCCGGCATCACCACCAGCATGCGGTAACCCTTGACCGCGGCGACCATCGCCAGCGCATTGCCGGTGTTGCCGCTGGTGGCCTCGACAATGGTGTCGCCAGGCTTGAGCAGACCCTCGCGCTCGGCACGTTCGATCATGTAGTGGGCGATGCGCGCCTTGATCGAGCCGGAAGGATTGAGAAACTCCAGCTTGGCGTAGATACCCTCGATCTCGAGCAGCGGAGTGTCGCCGATCGCGTCAAGGATACTGGCGGAGACGCCGGTATATCGGGTGCTCACGGGTGAGTTCCTGCGTACGTCAGCATGGCGCCGCCTGCGTCTGGTGCATGGTGTCGAGTGCCAGCGTCGCGTGCGCGTAGGCACCCCCCGCGCGCATCTCGGTGGCAACCCAGATCGCCTCCATGATCTCCTGCTCGCTGGCGCCGTGTTTGAGCGCGGCCTCGGTGTGGCCGCGGATGCAGTAGGGGCATTGAGTGACGTGCGCCACTGCCACGGCGATCAACTGCTTGGTCTCGACCGGCAGTGCGCCGTCGGCAAAGACCTGGGCACTGAAAGCCTTGAAAGCATCCAGTGTGGCCGGCGCCAGTTCGCGGCGCTTGCGTGCGAGCTCCGGGGTGAGCCGGGGATAGACCGGGTGTTCCATGACATGCTCCTTGGTGAGGAAATCAGCGTTCCGGCGGCACCGTCCGGCGTCGCCCTAGCGTCCAGGGCAAGGGGTCGCTGGCCGGGAAACTCTCCGCCAGAGTGGCGTCGAGCAGGCGGTCACGTGCATCGCGAGCGGCATCCCCTTCACGCGACGGGACAGCCGGCGAAGCGGCGGACCCGCACGGTGCGCCGGGGTGCTGGCCAGTGTCATCAATCAGCGACATGATGGATCTCCTGCATGGCACGCGTGCCGGCGTCGGAAACCGGTTGGCTCCCTTGGACAGGCAGTCCCACGTTGTTGCGCTCCAGCACGCGCTCGGCGCGATAGCTCGAACGCACCAGCGGCCCTGCGACCGCCTCGACAAAGCCTTTCGCCAGCGCCAGTTCGCGATAGTGGTGGAATTGCTCGGGCGTCACGAAGCGCGCCACCGGCAGATGGTTCGGCGACGGTCGCAGGTACTGGCCGAGCGTGACGATATCGACCTGCGCCGTGCGCAAGTCGTCGAGGGTCTGCCCGATTTCGGCATCGGTTTCACCCAGGCCCAGCATCAGGCTGGACTTGGTCAGCGTGCCGGGCGCGTGCCGCTTGGCGAACCCGAGCACGCGCAATGTCTGCGCATACCCGGCGCGGGGATCGCGCACCTGCCGGGTCAGACGCTCGACGGTTTCCAGGTTCTGCGCATAGGTGACCAGCCCCGCGTCCAGCACCGCGGCCACGGCCGCGAGGTTGCCGGCAAAATCCGGCGTCAGCGCCTCTACCGCGACCGCGGGCGTGCGCGCATGGATGGCGCGGATGCAGGACGCGTAATGCGCCGCGCCGCCATCATCCAAATCGTCGCGATCGACCGACGTCAACACCACGTACTTCAACCCCATCAGTGCCACGGCCTCGGCCACGTGCGGCGGCTCCAACGGGTCCAGCCAGCCGTGCGGATTGCCGGTACTCACCGCACAGAACCGGCAGGCGCGGGTGCAAACCGCGCCCATCAGCATCAGGGTCGCGGTGCCGCGGCCCCAGCATTCGGCGATGTTGGGACACCGGGATTCCGCACAGACCGTGTGCAGACCGTGGCCGCGGACGATGTCGTGCACAGCTTCATAGCGCTCGCCGGCAGGCAGGTGCACGCGCAGCCACGGCGGCTTGCGCTCGACATCGGGGGCCGCGCTGTCGGCATGCGGGCGCAGCCCTCCCTTGACCGCACGAACCCCTTCCGGGGTGACGTACTTGCTGCCGTCACGCGGCGTACTGGAACGAACGGGCGAAACCATGGGCGATGACCTTGCGGGCTGAGGATTGAGAGGCGGGATCATTGCTGCGTGAGCTCGCGAACCCGGCGCTCGATCGCCATGGCATGGCACTGCTCGATCTCAACATTGGCGAAGCACGGCACGGCGGCATCCGGTTGCGCCTCGCGCAGCACGTAAAGCGTGCCGCAATACGGGCAGCGCATGCGGCCGGTCTGGTGGATCGGCAGGTAAATGCGCGGATGACCGTTCCAGAGGCTGCTGTCGTGCGGCGGGCAGGTCAGCGGCAGCTCGTCCCAGCCGACTTCGTGCACGGTCTCGGACGCGCGCACGCGCAGCCCGGTGACCGTATCGGATAGAGCCTGCCATCGCTGGTCGATTTCCATCTCAACGCTCCAGATACGGCAGCTTGTCGGCCACGCCGTTCCACTGTCCGGCATCGGGCAGGGCGTCGATCCTGCTGTCGATCACCGGCCACTTCAGCGCCAGTTCGGCATTGATTTTCAGGAAACGCTCCTGCCCTCCGGGCACGTCATCCTCGGCAAAAATGGCATAGGCCGGACATTCGTCGACGCAGAGTGTGCAGTCGATGCATTCATCCGGGTCGATGACCAGGAAGTTGGGGCCTTCGTGGAAGCAGTCGACCGGGCATACCTCGACGCAGTCGGTGTATTTGCACTTGATGCAGTTGTCGGTAACGACGTGGGTCATGACCTGATTCTCGAGTTACGCCTCACGCATCCGGAAAAAGATTTGATGACGCGGATGCTTCGATTGTCTCGTTCAATTTGTCGGAGTCGCCGGCGGCACAGTGCGTGCCGCGCCGAGGCGGACCCGGACGATGGTCGCTCGCGTGTTCAAAAAGTTGTACCCGCGAGACGATAAAATTCAACGTAGAAGCGCCCGGGCTCCACAAAACGGACGTGGTGGGGCGCCTGCGGTTTGATAACGATCGTGTCGTCCCTTTCGGCGAAGACCTCGCCCGACAGGGGCGCCTCCAGTTCGAAATGGAGGCGACCCTCAAGCACATGGATCAGACCCCACGTTCCGGGCCTGGTCGTGTGCGCTCGCTGCAGCTTCAGCGGCAGATTGTCCGCGGTGAAATCGATGGAACGGCCATAGGCTTCGAGGCCCAGGGGCAAGTTGTGCGGAATATCGGACATCATGGGGTCTCCCGATCGTGGTTCATTTGCGTTCACCATGGCACCCGCGACGCGATCCGATGCAGCAATGCGTTGAACAGGTGTTCGCCTTTCCGGTCACTGTGGCGCAAGGCGACGCATGCGCGCCCGGCCAGGCGGCAAGCCATCTCAACCTGCCCGGCCACGGCAAGCGCTTCCAGGCTGGCCAGCAGGATGCAGGCGAGGCTCTCCGGCGACGGCTTCGCGGCGTGAGAACGCACTTCGCCTTCCGTTGACGTGCGGTCGATCACGGGATGCTCTCCTCTTCGATGCCGAGGTGCCGCTTGGCTTCGGAGGTCATCATTTGCGGCGACCATTCCGGGTCATAGGTCATGACCACATCGACGCCCGCAATGCCGGGCAGCCGCGCGACGCTCTCGCGAGCTCCCTCCTGAAGGTAACCCGTCGCCGGGCAGCCGCGCGTGGTCGTGGTCATGAGCACGTGCGCTACGCCGGCGTCATCGATGCTGACGTCATAGATGAGCCCGAGGTCGACGATGTTGTAACCGAGCTCGGGATCGATCACGGTGCGAAGCGCCTGCCTGGCATGTTCGACCGGGAACTCGCGTTCGCCGCTGTTCATGCACCACTCGCCGCTTCACTGCCGATGCGCACGGCAAGACGATAGGTCGTGCCGTCGGCGTCGAAGCCCCCGCGCCAGCGATGGCCGCGCCTGGCGAGTTCCGGCAGCAGGAACACCGGTTCACGGCAAAGCAGCGCCGACAACACCTCGCCTTCCTTGAGGGAGTCCAGCGCCGCCAGCGTGCGCACCATCGGCTCGGGCGGATCGAGCTCGCGGTGGTCGAGGGAGATCGCCGGCGACGGCCAGGCATCGCCATCCGGCGTGCCGGTGGCCGCAACGACGGAGTCCGGCGCCCGTCCGGCGGGAGTGAACAGAACTTCCCATTCGTCATGGCCGAGCTCCCGCACCTCGTGCGCATAGCCCCTGGAACCCAGCACGTGCAGCAACGGCGTCGGCAGGAAGGTCGCGAACAATCGCAAGCCCTGCTCCGGCCGCAATCCCGCCACCGTGGCCATGATCTGTTCGAAAGGCTCGCCGCCTTCGCGCAGGATGGGACGCACATCGAGATCCACAAACGTCGTCATCATCAGTCTCCCGTCGATCACTGCGATCGCGTCAAGGAAAGAATCAGCGGCGGCCGCCGGCTGCCGGCCGGGAAGCGCGCCGATGCAGGGACATCGTCCAAGCGCCGCGCGCGCACCAGCTGCAGGACGATGCCCGCCGTGCCGGCCAGCTGCATCGCTGCCGCGACCCTGAAGGCCCATGCACAGTCCAGGAACAGCGCCGCGGTCGCCGCCCAGGCGGCGATGAAATACAGCCCGAACCACTTGCGCGCGTGTTGCTCCGCAACCAGATCCTGCACTCTCGGGGTAGGCGCCCTGCCCAGTACCGGGCCGTAGCATTCGAGCCAGGTGAGGAACGGAACGATCTTGTAGAGCTTGGCCAGGCCCAGTCCCGACAGCCAGCCAAAGACGACGAGGAACGCCACCGCACCCGCATGGCGCACCAGTCCGCCCATGCTCGCGAGTGCCACGATCAGCATGGCGGCGAGTACCAGCGATCCCACCGCCGCCGCCGCCATGCGGCTGTTGAGTTCGATCGTCCGGCGCTTGCGCGTCCGGTACAAATACGCGACGTCGCGCGCGTAGAGGATCACGGCAGGCATGCCGAGTGCCCCGGCGGCAAGGAAGACCGGCGTGCTGTCTTGCTTCAGCAGAATGGCGATCGAGCCGCCGACCACCGCCACGCCCAGTGCCCATGCGCCGAGCCGCAGCACCGCGCGCGTGCTCGGGCGATCGAGCTCTGGCGCCAGCATGAACATCGCCAGCAACCGGTAGCTGACGCCCATGGCCGTCAGGGTAAGCCAGCCACCCAGTCCGGCGATGACGTGGATCGGCAGACCACGCGCGAAGAGGCGAAGCGCCGCGGGAGTCACCGCGTCGCCCGCCAGCACCAGGGCGAAGGTGATGCCGATGGCCACGGTGGCCGCCAGGCCAAGCAGGCCCACGGCGACAAACTTTGCCGGCCATCCCAGCGGGCGCGCGGCCCAGAGCGTGCGGCCCAGGTTCCACAGCACCAGGCTGAAGCCGGTCGCCAGCAAGGTACTTGCGGCGGAGAAGAACGGCAGCGCCGCTGTGACGGTCCCGTTCAAACGGAGGAAACCCGTCAGCAGCGCCGCCAGCCCGCCGAGCAGCAGAACCAACGCGGGCAAGGGCAGTGTCCCGCTGTGGAGCGGCCTGGCAACGAGAACCGGCACGAACTGGAACAGCGCGCCGCACAGCAGCAGGCTCAGCCAGCCCAGCACCACCAGATGCACCAGCAGCAGTGTCGCCGGTGCCTGGAGGGACGCGTTCGGGAAGCCCCAGCCCGCGGCCATCAGACTTTCCGCAGCCAGCAACGCGACGAGAGCGGCAGCGAAATAGGACATGGTCCAGCGAGAGAGTGATACACCAGCCACGAGACGACTTCCCGGGATGCTTGTGCCGGGCCCCTGCGGCCCGGCACCCACCTTGATTTGACGGTGAGACTTCAGGCCGCCTGGGCGCGTTTGCGGATCTCCACGCGCCAGACCTCGGGGCCCTTCTCCAGATAGCCCCATGAGAACTGCTGCGGATATTCCGCCTCGAGTTGGTAGTACAGCGGCTTGGGATCGTGGTCGTTGACCAGCACGAAAGCGGTACCGGGCAGCAAGGCGTCGACCAGTTGGAAGATCCTGGCATGGCGTTGCGCCGGCACGAGGGACCGCACGTCGATCTCGGTGGACGTGGGAGATACTGCGGAATGGGACATGACGTTCATCCGGATGAGGTGGGAGCAATCGCCGCGGTCGACAAGCGGCCGGAGGCAGCCAGGCGACGGCCTTTCTCTTGACGGCATCCATCGTTGCGGGATGGAAGCTCGGCTGCGTGAGGCAAGCGTAGATCTCATAAGATGCATTGTCAATACATCTTATAATGCCCGGCCGATGTCCGCACGGCCGGTACCGTGGTCGGCGCACCGTGATGGCTTCCGCGCACCGAAGTCGGTCCGGAACGGGAGCCGAGGCCGACCGCTCAACGATGCGTATTCCTACCGAGCCCGCCAGCGGTTCCACGCTTGGACAGGCCACCTTTTAACGATCCCGAGCCCGCAGCCCAGCCTAGTTAGGCTAAGATTATGCATCTTATTCATAAATGGTAATTTACATAAGATTTGCATAGACTCATGCCATGGACCCAATCACCAACCCCTACACTCCCGGCGCCGGAGCGCCACCTCCCGAACTCGCTGGCCGTGACGACCTGCTTCGGCTGGTGAGTATCGCGACCCAGCGCATTCGCGCCGGGCGGCAGGCCAAAAGCGTACTCATGATTGGACTACGCGGAGTCGGCAAGACCGTCTTGCTCGACCGCATGCGTGATGATGCGGAGGCGACCGGCCTCCATACGCTGCGCGTCGAGGCTCCCGAGGGGCGATCCCTACCCGCCATCCTGGCACCCCAGTTGCGACAGGTACTGCTGCGCCTGTCCCGGTCCGAGAAAGCGCGCGATCTGGGCAGGCGCGCACTTAGCGCGCTCGCGGGTTTTGCCAGGGCACTCAAGGTGAAATACGAGGACATCGAAGTCGGCATCGATTTCAATCCCGAGCCAGGGCTGGCCGACAATGGCGATTTGGAACACGACCTGCAGGCCCTCCTGGAAGCAGCAGGACGCGCAGCCAAGGCTGCCGACTCGGCGCTGATCCTCTTCGTGGACGAGCTGCAGTATGTCGAAGAAGAGCAGCTCGCATCCTTGATCACCGCGCTCCATCGCTGCGCACAGCAGCAAGTGCCGGTGATGCTTGTCGGCGCGGGACTGCCGCAACTGCCTGGGCGGATGGGGCGCGCCAAGTCCTACGCCGAGCGACTGTTCGACTTCCCGTTCGTCGGCCCGTTGGACGCGGTTGCGGCAAGGGAGGCGCTGGAGGTACCGGCCCACGATCTGGGTGTGACCTATGAGCCTGCAGCGACCCAGCGTATTTTGGATGCGACCCGGGGATACCCCTATTTCCTGCAGGAGTGGGGCAAACACGCGTGGGACGTGGCGACGACTTCACCCATCACGTCCGGGGATATCGAAACGGCCTCGATCGAGGCAACGGCCGCGCTCGACGAGAGCTTTTTCCGCGTCCGTTTTGACCGGATGACGCCCTCGGAAAAACGCTACCTCCGTGCCATGGCCGAACTCGGCCCCGGCCCTCATCGTTCCGGCGATATTTCCACCGTTCTTGAACGGAAGGTCACAGCCCTCGGTCCAACCCGCAACCAGCTGATCTCCAAAGGCATGATCTGGAGTCCAAACCACGGCGATACGGCATTCACCGTCCCCATGTTCGATGGGTTCATGCGCCGGATCATGCCCGGCGACGAGTGGCGGGCCGCTTAGAGCGAGCAACCCTAAAGCCGCACAAGCGGCCTCCGTGGATTCCCGGGGAAAGCGTCTGTGCCGGTTTCGCGATCAGTGACCGCCAGGCGGTTGCGGGTGGCTGTGTCGAGAACCTGTCACATGACCGGTTGGGGCATCAGAGGCGGCCGATTTCAAGTGGGAACTGCAAAAGACGTATAGTCAATGCATCATTGTCTTGCATCCTGGCGCCTCACCCACCAAACAGCGACCCCACTGTCCTTCGGAAAGCCATGCGATTGACCCAGTTCTCGGATTATTCCCTGCGCGTGCTGATGTACGCCGCCGCGCAGCGCGGCCGCCTGATCACCATCGAGGAGACCGCCCTCGTGTACAAGATCTCCCGCAATCACCTGATGAAGGTGGTCAACGTGCTGACGCGCGCGGGGTATCTGAAAGCTATCCGTGGCCGCACAGGCGGATTCACGCTGGCGGTAAGTCCGGACAAAATCCGTCTCGGCACTGTGATGCGCGTGACCGAACCGGATTTCGCCATGACGGAGTGCTTCACCGCCGACAACCGTTGCCAGATCACCCCCTCCTGTCGGCTGCGCGGGGTGCTGAGCGAGGCACTTGAAGCCTTCGCCGCAACCCTTGACCGTTACACGCTGAATGATCTGTTGCTGCACCCCGATGACTTTGGCTTGAAGCTGGAAGTGCGCACCGCGTGAATGCGCCCTTGCGCGCCAGCACCAACGGCAGCGGAACCAGGCTGCCGACAGCCGCCGGCACCTCGTCCAGTGCCAGTGCATTCAGCCGGCTCTTGCGCCGAAACCCCTGCGTGAAATTCACCCTCACGTTCCCATGAAAAGCCAACCCGAACCCGGCTGACCCACGGGATGACTCAACGTACCCCCCGCACTGGCAGGATGGTCCATGCGCCGAGCGCGACAAGGATTGCCGCCATGACGAACAGGGCGGTAAAACTCCCCCCGCTCATTGCCAGGATTATGGGAGCGATTGCTGGCATCAGTAACTGCGGCAGGACGCTGGCGATGTTGAAGATGCCCAAGTTCTTGGCGCCATGGATTTCGCGCTCCGGCAACACGTCGTTCAACAGTGCAAGGTCAACCGCCAGATAGGTGCCCTGTGCGATACCGGTGATCGCCATACCTGCGAGGAACCATCGATACGACGCAGTGACCGCGATCATCAGCAGAGCAAGCGCATAGACCAGCGCAGCGCCAGATACAAAAGCCTTGCGTCGTCCAATGGCATCGGACACGCCGCCACCCAGCAAACCGAAGACGGCCAACATGGAGGACTGCAACAAGGTAGACAGGAAGATCCGATGCGGCACTTCGCTCGGCGGGGAGTTCAGCTGATGGATCAGGTAGAACTCCTGGTAGGTCATCAGCACAGCAACGCCGGCGAAGAGCAGGAAGCGGCTGCTCCAAGTCCAGGCAAAATCCGGAAAGCGCAGCGGATTGATCCAGAAGCTGCCCAGGAAACCGCGCCACCCGTAACGTGCTCGTTGCGCCGAAACCAAGCGGTTGTCATGCAGTGCGCCAGCCAGCACGAGCGCACACGTCAATGCAATGGCCCCCGGCACCAGGAATATGGCGAGCGTGGAACCCACTAGGGCCTGCACCAGAAAGGTGCCGCAAACCATGCCCAGAGGCAGACTGATGCTCACGATGCCCGATACCGTGCCACGCTGCGACGCCGGAATCTGGTCAGACAGAATCGCTGCCAGCGCGGCCAGTTGCGCGTTGTAGGCGAATTGAGTAATGCACCAACCCAGCAGAAGCTGCGGTACCGACGCAGCTTGCGCGACGACGATCAATCCTGCCAAGCCTCCCAGAGCGCCGCCAATCAGCCAAGGCCGGCGCATGCCGTAGCGTGACGTGGTGCGGTCCGACAGGCGCCCAAAAAAAGGGTTGCCAAACAACGCCGTCAGCGCCCCCACACTCACCACCAGCGAAAGGCTATTGTCCGCATGTGCAGGATCGATGGTGCGCACGCGCATCGCCAGTCCCACCAGGATCGGCGACAGCAACGCCATCCACAAGCCCGTATAGGCCGTGCCGTAAACCGTCATGAACAACCACCCAACACGGCGCGCGCATGGCACCGCGTGAGCGGTCTTCCCGATATCGGAGAGTCTACGCATCGCAACTTCGGCCTTGTCGTCGATCACCGTGATGTCGCACTCCGTGAATCCGCCCGACAAGCCCATGACGAGCCCAGCGATGGCAGATGGGGAATCCTAAGACTTTCCGGGGGCGGCCGAAGATCCGCGTAGCTGAAGCTGGTAGGGCAATCGCTCCTGCTGCGACATGGCCGGGTCGCGGATCGCCTGCAATACGCTTTCGACTGCCGCGCAACCCATCTCGCGACACGGCTGGCGAACCGTGGTCAGGCCCGGCGAGATCAACTGCGACACCGGCGTGCCGTCGAAGCCGCATACCGACAGATCGCCGGGAATGGACAGCCCGCGTTCGTAGGCTTCGCGCATCACGCCGCACGCCATGTCGTCGTTCGCCGCAAAGATCGCCGTGGGTGCACGATCATGGTCAAGCAACGCCTTGGCAGCCACCACACCCGATGCGAAAGTGAAATCCCCATCCACCACGAGCGACTCGTCATACGCGATACCGGCCTTGCGCAGCGCGTCCCGATAACCGCTGCGCCGCCAGGTGCGCGCACCGTGCCCCTTCAGACCGGTGATGTGGCCTATCCGCTGATGCCCGAGCGAGATCAGGTGGCTGACGATGTCTGCCGCCGCCTTGCGCTCGTCGAAACCGATGTCGATGCACGACTCGCGCAATTTTGACGAGATCGTCGCATAGCGTATGTCGAGCTCATGGAGACGTTGCAGCAGTTTCGCGTTGTTCGCGTGCGGCGGTACCAGCACCAGCGCATCCGGGCGATGTTGCGCCACGAAACCGTCAATCCTCGCAGCCAGATCGTCGGCCGCGTCGAAAGGATGCAGGACGGCGTTGTATGGCGTCTCCTTGCACGCCTGCAGCACACCCACGATCACATCCATGATGTAGCTGGAGACAGCCGTCGGATTGTCGTACAGCAACGCGACCAGATACGAGCGGTTCCCCGCCAAGCTGCGCGCCGAAGCATTGGGCACGTAATTGAGTTCGCGGATCGAGGCCTCGATGCGTGCGCGCAGGTTGGTACGCACGTTCGCATACCCGTTGAGGACGCGGGATACCGTCTTGACGGATACACCCGCATGCGCAGCAACGTCTTCGATTCTCGTGGCCATAACTAAGCATCTCACCCTGTGTAGTGCGGTGCACCATGCCACTCGGAACCGAGAGCGACGGCCCATCCGGATTTTAGCCAGCCACTGACAAATGCCAGCGATGGCATCTTCGCATGAGGGAGGCCGCCTTGGCGGGTAGCCACGCACGCCAGCACGGTTCCTGATTCCTGCTGACAGGTCTTGGCCCCTCATTCCGTGTCTTGCAATGCAGCACGGCGCCAGGCGCCTCGTCCGGCTCCATGGGGATTTTAGCCGTCCAATTCAAAAATACCAGCGCTAGTCTTTTTTAATTGACAGCGCTTGTATATTTGGCTAGCTTGCAATCGCCATCAGGGGCGCGGCCGCCATGACGCGCCACGCCAGGGGAGTTGACGATGTCCGTTCGATGCAATGAGCACGATGCGCTTTTACAGGCCCAGGCGGCCCGTGGCCGAGCGTGCACGGCACCGCAGGAATCCGCCGCGATGCACGATGCGCACGAAGTGCAATGGACACGGATGACAGGCGACCGCTGCTTGCGCGGGCGAATTCCGCCCTCTCCCGCGCTGCCATCGAACGCTCGCCAACGTCTATGCACCGCACCGACCGGCACGCGATCAAGTCGCGCTCAGCAAGGCGCCGTGCCCGGGAGATGACCCGGAATGGCGGTATCGATCGAGTATCAAAGAAATTTCCGAGGAGAGAAGAAGTGAAAAATCAATCCATGTATCCGCATGTGTCCTGCGCCTTCCAGCAGCGACGGCTGCCCTTTGCGATCGCGATGACGCTGCTCCTGGCAGGCCAGTTGCACGCGCAGGCCGCGCCAACGGCGCCGCAGGCGAACGATCAAACCGCGCAGGCCGTGAACAAGGACGCCAAGACCGCTACCGACAAGAAGGCTTCCAAGGAAGGCAAAAAGAGTGCTGTGACCCTGACAGGCATGACCGTCAACGGTTATGCGGCCAGCTTGAGCCGAGCGCAGCAAATCAAGAAATATGCGGATACGGTGGTGGACGCCATCTCTGCACAAGATGTGAGCTCGCTGCCCGACACGTCAGCCACTGAAGCGTTGAAGCGCCTGCCCGGCGTGACAGTCAGCTCCTTCGGCGTCCTGGCCGATCCGGATCATTTCTCAATCCAGGGCACGGACATCAGCCTGCAGGGCCTGCCCTACACCAGCACCTTGATCAATGGCGGCTCGGTGTTTTCCGCCGGCGGCGGCCAAGGGCTGAACTTTTCCACGGTGGCCCCTGAACTGATCGGCTCGGTCGTGGTGAGCAAGAACCAGACCGCCAGCATGATCGATGGCGGTATCGCCGGCACCATCGACATGAACACGCGCAAGCCTTTCGACAGCGCCAAGCCGACCACCGCGTCCGTGAGTGTGGGCACCGATTGGGGCACGTTGGCACGGAAGCCCACTCCGCATATGTCGGGCCTGTTCAGCCACAACTTTGGTACGGACTGGGGTCGCTTCGGTGTCCTTGGCGCCGTGGCGTTTGGCCGGATTGCGCAAACGGACAATGCCATCTCTGTCGTCGATTACCAGCAGCGCTGCAACGGCTGCACGCTACCGAACGGCGTCGTAGATAGCTTCCCTGGCGTGGCTGCAGGGCAAAGCGTCTACGTGCCCGTTGGTGGCGATTTGCGTATCCAGAACCAGACATCCCAGCGCTTCGGCCATGACCTGGCACTGCAGTGGGAAAGCCCGGACAAGAAATTGAGCGCCACCCTGCAATGGGTTGGCGTATCAGACGATGAAACCACGGACGAGCGCACTCTCCAGGCTTCGACCGATGCTTGTGCTTTCGGTGGCTATCAGACCTGCGCAATACCGCTGGCGGGGACCACGCCCACGTATAACTCCAGCGGAGTCATGACGTCGGGCATCATCACCACGGCCCCAGTTGGGACGAGCTTCACGCCCACCTGGTATGGCGGCACGCAGACACAGCTCGATACCACGGGATACACGACCCGCTATAACACCAACGATCTCAACCTGAATGTAAAGTGGGACGTGACGGACCGATTGCATCTCAGTGCCGACGGGCAATACACCACGTCAAACTACAATTATCTCTATTATTATATGCGCCAGTTGACCAATGCCAACTGGAATATCACCACGCATGGCAATGGCGTACCTAGCATCAGCGTGCTTTCACCGAACCCTGCCCAAACGACGGCCCAGTATTTCGCCGATCCCGCCAATTTCTACTATGCCTCCGCAATGGATGCATACAGGCACTCCTGGGGTAATCAGCGCGCCTTCCGGCTGGATGGCAGCTTCGACGTCAACGCCGACTTCGTGGACTCAATCCAGTTCGGCGTTCGCTACGACAAACAGAGCGAGACGCTGCAAAGCTCGGACTTCAACTATCAGAACATCAGCACAATGTGGGCTTGGGGTGGCTGGGCGCCCGTCATTACGGGTGCACAAACTCCGGGTGTTACCACGCCGGTCAGCATCAATTTGCCGGCGTTCAATACCAATTTTGGTGTGACTGCCCCGTACGTCAATGTGGATCCAGCGCTGTCATTTGACCAGGCTGTTGCCATCATGAGGGGGATCAACGCCCAATGGTTGGCTTCGGCCCCCCCTGGCTCACTCGGCGGCCCCTACTACACCAACTACCAGCGCATCGGACTCGTTCCGGGAACGTACTACCTGCCGCAGGAAATTTCTTCCAACTCCACAGAAACCAAAGCTGCCTATATGCAGCTGAATTTCGGCAACGACAATACCGATTTCCTTAGCAACTTGGAGATCAGCGGCAATGTCGGCGTTCGCCTCGTGCATACCCAAAATGAAGCGGCGGGGTATTTGATACTTCCCAATCAGACGCTGGCTCAAAATGGCGCCAGCGTCGCGAACTATTGTGCAACTCAGACCTCGGGAGGAACCGCCGCCGCCGGCACGTTCTGTGCGCTGACTCCCGCCCAGCAACAGCAATACACCACCTTTGCCAACGGCGCGTTCACGCCGATCACTCAGCCGAACGCATACACCAACGTGCTGCCGAGCTTCAACTTGGCTATCGGCTGGACCCACAATCTGATCTCGCGTTTCGCCTACTCCGGGGCGATCTATCGCCCGAGCCTGCAGTCCCTGGCGGCGGGGCAAGGTGTGTCCGGCTTGCTGCCCTACACTCCCTCAAACGGCCTTACCGTACCGACCGTGGGTAATTATCAATCGGGAACCAATCCCTACCTGAAGCCCATCACGGCGCAGAACTTCGACCTCACCACCGAGTGGTACTTTGCCAATGTCGGCCAGCTGTCCGCGACCTTGTTCTGGAAGAAACTGAACAACACGATCCAGTACGACACCAGCGTGGTCAATACGGCAGTCACCAATAATGGCGTGACCTACCCGGAGATCTATACCGCGGGCCTGGTCAACCTCAACCACAAGGCCAGTGTCCACGGTGCGGAGTTGGCTTATCAGCAAACCTTCTCGTTCCTGCCCGGCTGGCTGTCCGGCCTTGGAGCGAATGCCAACTACACCTACATCAAACCGATCGGGATGGATTTCGGCTCGGTCAACTACTGTGCCTATGGCTATGCCGCCGCTACGCAGTGTGTCAATCAGACCAAACTCCCGCCACAGGAACTCTCTCGCGACAGCCTCAATCTTGGGCTCTATTATGGCAAGGGTCCGTTCAATGCCAAGGTTGTCTGGAACTGGCGCTCAGCGTTCCTGATCACGGCCACAGAGGCGGATTATCCTTTCCTGCCGGTGATGGCCACTGGTCAGGGGCAGATGGATGCGTCGCTGAGCTATGCACTGAATAAACATATGAAGATATCGCTGCAGGCAGCAAATATCTTGAATTCGACATACAAAACACACGAGATCGTTAATACCAGCGGACTACAAGTTCCCAAGGGATTCTTCCGCTTCGACACTCGATACGATCTCACGTTGAGTATGGACCTGTGACGGGCACATCGTCTGGTTAGCCTTCGACGCCGACCAGAAACGCCCGCTATCGGAATGCTGAGGGGCTTAGGGCATGGCGTGCAACGGACCATGCCCTGAACCCTCTGGAAAGGTCCGGCAAGAGCCGGCCGGGTGAGTTTTCTCCAGCATCCGGCGTGACCGATGTCGTTGAATCAATTCGGCAATGTGTACGGTCCCTTAGGGTTTAAACCGCGGCTTCAATGTCCTGCGGCGTCCAACCTTATTGTCTTCAAGGAACTACTTTATGAGTTGGACTGATTGCGGAACATCCGGAATACGCCTGTCACAGCGACGTGCGATGGCTCAATTTCTGGGGACGCTGGCCTTGCTGCTGATGGTCATGAAGGGTCCGGAAGCGCGGGCAGAGGTACCGACTTTGCCCGGCTGGACACTCCAGTTCATGGACGACTTCAACGGACCGGCCGGGCAGTTGCCGTCATCGGCGCTATGGACGGTAGAGCTGGGGCATGGGTATCCGGGAGCGGGCGCAAACTGGGGCACCCACGAGGTGGAGGCCAATACCGCGAACCCGGATAACGTGAGTCTGGATGGCGACGGTCACTTGCGCATCGCCCCGCGACGTGACGCGCAGGGCACGTGGACATCGGCTCGCATCGCAACCCTCCGCGATGATTTCCATGCTCCCGCCGGTGGAGTGCTGCGAATCGAAGCCCGCATCCGCATGCCGAACGTGCACGGCACTCGTGCGCTGGGCTACTGGCCGGCATTCTGGGCGCTGGGCCGCCGCTTTCGAACGCTGCTTGACTGGCCCGCGAGCGGCGAGGTGGATGTGGTGGAGAACGTCAACGGCCTGGACCGCGTCTGGGGCACGCTTCACTGCGGCGTGTCGCCCGGAGGGCCTTGCAACGAGAAGCACGGCCTGTCGGCAGATGCACCCTGCCCGGGCTCAAGCTGCCAGGCAGCTTTCCACGTCTATCGCGTCGAGTGGGACCGTCGCGTCCATCCGCAGGTGCTTCGCTGGTATGTCGACGGCAGGTTGTATCACACGCTGCGCGAGTCCGACGTGCCTGCTGCGACGTGGCGGCGCATGAGTACGCGCGAAGGCATGTTCCTGATATTGAACGTGGCCATCGGCGGTGACTTTCCCGACCGTGTCAGCAACTCCGGGTATACGCCGGTTGCCGCAACTGAACCGGGACACGCCATGTTGGTGGACTACGTGGCTGTGTGGACACGGTCGCACTGACCCTTGGCCGGAGCATTGGTAAAGGTGCGTTGCAGACGGAACGATTCTCCACGCCGGCGTTCCACTGGCCGGACTCACGGATCGAGATCCCGACCCGACGCTGAAACCGGCTGCACTCCGTCTGGCAAAACGAGCGAGAAAAGCATGACACTTCCCAAGAATCACGCCGCTTACGTCATCGGCATGGCGCTGCTGGCATGCTCCGCAGCGTGTGCTGCTGGCTCCGCGGGCGGCACGGCGCGTCCTTGGCTCGATCCCCGCCTTTCGGCCGATCAGCGTGCGACGCTGGTGCTGAAGGCGATGACGCAGCGCGAGAAGTTTCAACTGATCAGTACCCAGTTTGGCGACACCGAGAATGGCCACATCATGTCGCCCGGCGCGCTAGGTTCGGCGGGCTACGATCCGGCGATCAAGCGGCTGGGGTTACCGGCCCTGCAGGAAAGCGATGCCGGCCTTGGCGTCGCGAAGCCGCTCAGGCTTGGTGCTACCGCCCTGCCGTCAGGGTTGGCAACCGCGGCCAGCTTTGATCCCGCACTGGCCTACGATGGCGGCGCGATGATCGGCAGCGAGGCGCATCGGCGCGGCTTTAACGTGATGCTGGCTGGCGGCGCGGATCTGGTACGCGACCCGCGCAACGGCCGCAACTTCGAATACGCAGGCGAGGATCCACTGCTCACCGGCCTGATCGTCGGCAAGGCAATCGCCGGTATTCAGAGCCAGCACCTGGTCTCCACCATCAAGCACTACGCCCTCAACGACCTGGAAACCGCGCGCACAACGCTGAGCGCGGACATCGATCCCGGCGCAGCACGTGAGTCGGATCTGCTGGCCTTCGAGATCGCCATCGATACCGGACACCCCGGTGCAGTGATGTGCTCCTACAATCGTGTCAACTCGGTCTACACCTGCGAAGACGACTGGCTGCTCAACAAGGTGCTGAAGCATGACTGGCACTATCCCGGTTACGTGATGTCCGATTGGGGCGCGGTGCACAGCGCGGCGAAGGCGGCGCTGGCCGGTCTGGACCAGGAATCGGCCGGCGAGACCTTCGACAAGGCGGTGTACTTCGACCAGCCACTGCGTGCCGCGGTCGCGACCGGTCAGGTGCCGCAGTCGCGTATCGACGACATGGTCCGGCGCATCCTGCGCAGCCTGTTCGCGAACGGCGTGATCGATCATCCGGCACAGCAGGCACCCATCGATTTCGCCGCCGACAAAAAAGTGGCGCAACGGACCGAGGAAGCGGGGGCGGTGCTGCTGCGCAACGCGGCTGCGCTGCTACCGCTCTCATCATCGCAGTCGGTAGCCGTCATCGGTGGCCACGCTGACAAGGGCGTGCTGACCGGCGGCGGTTCCTCGGCCGTGCAGTCGCCAGAAGGCAACGCTGTGCCGGGCCTGCCGCCCGCGGCTTGGCCGGGGCCGCGCATCTACCAGCCCTCGGCGCCGTTGGCGGCAATCGTGCAACGAGCGCATGGTAAGGTGAGCTACGCCGATGGAGAGAATGTAGCTGCCGCCGCCCAGCTGGCGGCGCACGCAGACGTGGCGGTGGTGTTTGTCGAGCAATGGGCGGCGGAAAGCTTCGACTCACCTGACCTGACCCTGCCCGGTGACCAGGACGCGCTGGTGGCGGCCGTAGCCAAGGCCAATCCACATACCATCGTCGTGCTGGAAAACAATGGGCCGGTTGCAATGCCCTGGCTGCACCAGGTGGGTGCTGTGCTGGAAGCCTGGTATCCCGGTGCGGCAGGCGGCAAGGCAATCGCGCGGCTGTTGTATGGCGAAATCGATCCGGCCGGGCGCCTGCCGTTGAGCTGGCCACGCATCGAAGCGCAACTGCCACGCCCGCAAATCCCGGGTGCCGGACTGGCCAGCATCGGCCTGCCACCGCAGGGCCAGCCGGCTGAGCATGTCGACTACGACATCGAAGGCGCTGATGTTGGCTACCGCTGGTACCAGCGCAAGGGGATCCAGCCACTGTTCCCGTTCGGCTACGGGCTGAGCTACACGCGGTTCTCCTACAGCGATTTCCAGTCGCGCATCGAGCATGGTCGCGTGCTGGCCTCGTTCACGGTAACCAACCGCGGCTCGCGCAAAGGCGTCGACGTACCCCAGTTGTACGCGACGCTGCCCGGCAGCGGCAAAACAAGGCGGTTGGTGGGATGGTGCCGGGTCAGCCTGAAGCCGGGTCAATCCGCGCACCTGCAAGTGGTTGCCGATCCGCGCCTGCTGGCGGACTTCGACGGCACCAATCAGCGCTGGCAGCGGCCGGCTGGAAGTTATCTGCTGCAGTTGGGGCACTCTGCAACCCTCTTCCAGGGCCAGGGCGCGGTGATGCTGCCGCAGGCGACCTGGCCTGCGGATGCACCGCCGACGGGCGCTTCCCAAGCCTGCCTCGCCAGTCGGAATTAGGCAGTAGCACCACAGGCCGACGCCCCACGGCGCCGGCCCTCGCTGAAGCCCGCTCTGCAGGGTCAAGGCGAACTGTGCTCTGGCATCGGGAACGGCGAGCAGCAGTCCGAGGCGATCCAGCGGTCCCTTGTCCAGCCACGCCCCCCAGAGGTGATGCTGCCTTTGCCTACCTGCCGAGTCAGCAGAGCGGTTTCTCCTCCAGCCAGCCGTTGGCTTTGCCGTAACGCCGCTCGATCTTGGCCGCGCGATTCGGTGCCTGCAGTTGAAGGGGGATGTTTCGCTTGGGCTGCTCGGCATCAGCGCCTTGTTGACGAGCCACGCATGGGCTGCTTGCTGTACTGCAGCACGTTTCCGGCAGAGATGTTCGGTGGTCGGTCAGTCCACGTGATCGGTGCGACCGGTGCGCCCGATCCGTTGCGCGGGTGATGCCGGTCAGTTCCGCCGCGGGGAATGGGCGGCCGACGACAGGTTCGAACTTGCCACGCCAGACTCGGCCCGACCGCTTTCGAGCAAGTGAACCGTATGCCGGTAACCGGCATCGATCGCGCGTTGCCAGTCCTTCCAGTCGAGCATGCCGAGATGCTCCAGCGGTGGCGTGATCAGCAGGTCGGCGCGCTCACGCCGGGCGGCGCTGGCGGTTTCGCCGTTGACCATGCCGGCGCGGACCAGGGTGGACACCAGGCCCGGGCGGAGGATCCGCTGGCGCCGCTGCAGCAACAGTCGCCACAGCGGCGGCGTGGACGATTCCTCGGCGCTGGTGCGCAGCGCGATATCGGCGCGGATGTCCAGTGCGGTGATGTGGGCGATGCCGTCGGCCGCCATCACGTCGGTGGGCAGGTTGTCGACCAGCGCGCCGTCCACGTAGACCCGGCCGTGTTGCTGTACCGGCGGCAGTACGCCGGGGATCGCGCTGGACGCGCGCAGCCACAGCCACAGCGGCCCCTGCCGATGCACCGCCATGCCGCCGCCGGACAACTGGGTGGAGATGCAGAAATACGGCAGCGGCAGATCCTCGATCTCAAGCGCGCCGAACGCCTGCCGCAGCATCGCCGAGGCCCTTCGCCCGCGGGTCATCGCCACCAGCGGCAGGGTCCAGTCCGACAGCGGCCGACCTTCCACGAAGCCGCGGCGCAAGGTGTCGGTGATCGCCTCCAGCGACCAGCCGCAGGCCAGGCCGGCGCCGATGATCGCGCCGATGCTGGTGCCACCGACGGCATCGAACGCATGGCCGGCCTCATGCAGCGCGCGCAGCATGCCCAGATGCGCCAGCCCGCGTGCGCCCCCGCCAGCCAGCACCAGGCCGCGACCATGCCCGCTGACCAGGCGGGCCAGCCTGGCCATGTCGTCGCGGTGGCACAGGTGGTGGTGCTGCAGCTCGCCGCTGAACGGGGCCCGCCAGCGTTGCGCCGCGCCGAGGCTGACCCGATGGCCGGCATGCAACAGCAGCAGGTGCCGCGCCCGATGGCCGCTGCGCCGCGGCTCCAGCAACTCGGCCTCCGGCCACGCTCCGGCCGGGCGCGCGGCGAGCGCGGGCAGCAACAGCACGTCGGCCTGGCGGATGCAGCGCTGGCGCCACAGCGGGTCGCCGTGGGTGTCGAGATAGATCACGAAGCGCTGCCGCGACTCGTGTTCGGCGAACCAGTCGGCGCCGCGGCCATGGCCTTGCCGGGCATCGATGATGCTGCAGTGGCCATGGGCCTCCAGCGCCTGCGCCAGCTGCATGGCGAGGACGCGGGCCGGCACCTCCGGATCGTGCGGCAGCAGGGCGAAGGTGCGCGGCAGGCCCGGCGGCTGGTCGCCCCGATGGCGCTGCTGCAGCCACTCGATGGCGCAGCGTCCGACGCCGAGCAGCGCCCGCGGAAAGCGTTCCAACAGCGCCTCGAAGCGGCCGCGATCCAGCCGCAGCAGCTCGGAGTCGCGCAGCGCGCGGACGGTACGGCTGCGCCGCCCGTCGCCGAGCAGGCTGACCGCCCCGACCACTTCGCCGGCGGCGATCAGGTGCACCAGCCGGGCGGCGTCTGCGGACGGGCCATCCTCGAACACGCCCAGGCTGCCGCTCCTGAGCAGGTACAACGCGTCGGCCGCCTCGCCGGACTTGAACAGCGGCCGCCCGCCGGGCAGGCCCAGCCAGACCAGCTCGCGCGCCAGTGCCTCGTTCGCGGCCGGCTCCATGTGCCCGAACATGGCACAGCGTCGCAGCAGTTGACGGACATCGGATAGCAACATGGCAGCAAGGTTACGGCGCCAACCATGACAAAACGGCGTGTACCGCAGGCGCGTGCCGCTCGCCCCGCCATGTTCGGCCGCGCTTGATTTCGCCCGCCGCGATCGCCACGCTGGCGCTTCCAAGGAGATTCCATGAGCCACGACAACCCCCTGCTCCGCGACGACACCTTGCCGGCGTTCTCGCAGATCCGCCCCGAGCACGTCCCGCCGGCGATCGATGCCCTGCTGGCGGACTACCGCGACGCCATCAACGATCTGCTGGCCGCGGGAGCGCGGCACGACTTCGCCAGCGTGATGCTGACCCAGGAGCGGCTGGAGCAGCGCCTGGCGCGGGCCTGGGCGCCGGTTTCCCACCTGCATTCGGTGGCCGACAGCGAGGCGTTGCGCGCGGTCTACGGCCCGGCCGAGGAGAAGCTCACCGAGCACGCGATCGAACTGGGCCAGAACCGCGACCTCTACGCCGCCGTGCAGTCACTGGCCGATGCCCCGGACTTCGCCGGCCTGCCGCGCGCCGAGCGCGCCCTGGTCGAGCATGCGCTGCGCGACTTCCGCCTGTCCGGCGTGGCGCTGGAGGAGCCGGCGCGCTCGCGCTTCCGCGAGATCGGCGTCGAGCTGTCGAAACTTTCCACCGAATTTTCCAATGCGGTGCTGGATGCCAGCGAGGCCTGGCACGAACACGTCAGCGACGAGCGCGACCTGGCCGGCATCCCCGAATCCGGGCTCGCGGTACTGCGCCAGTACGCCGAGGACCAGCAGCTGGCCGGCTATCTGGTGACCTTGAAGCAACCCAGCGTGCAGGCGGTGCTGACCTACGCCGACAACCGCGGCCTGCGCGAGCGGGTGTACTGGGCCTACCAGACCCGCGCCTCCGACCAGGGGCCGAACGCGGGCAGGTTCGACAACGGCGCACGGATCGAGAAAATCATGGCTCTGCGCCACGAGGCGGCGCAATTGCTGGGCTTCGCCAATGCGGCGGAAGAGTCGCTGGCGACCAAGATGGCCTCCTCGCCCACCGAGGTGATGGAATTCCTGCATGACCTGGCGGCACGCGCCCGGCCGGTGGCGCAGCAGGAACTGGCCACGCTGCGCGAATTCGCCCGGCGCGAGCTGAAGCTGGACAACCTCGAATCCTGGGATGTCGGCTATGCCTCGGAGAAGCTGCGCCAGCAGCGCTACGCGCTGGACGAGGAACAGCTCAAGCCGTATTTTCCGCTGCCGGCCGTGATCGAAGGCCTGTTCGGCATCACCGCGACGCTCTACGGCATCACCCTGGCCGAACGCGAAGGCGTCGACGTGTGGCACCCCGCGGTGCGCTACTACGACGTGCGCGATGCCGACGGCCGCGTGTTCGCCGGCGCCTATGTCGACCTGTACGCGCGCAGCGGCAAGCGCGGCGGCGCGTGGATGGACGTGTGCCGCGCCCGCTTCGACGACGGCGCGGCCAAGCAGCTGCCGGTGGCCTTCCTCACCTGCAACTTCGCGCCGCCCACCGAGGGCCGGCCCGCGCTGCTGACGCACGACGACGTGCTCACGCTGTTCCACGAGTTTGGCCACGGCCTGCATCACCTGCTCACCGAGATCGCGCTGCCCTCGATCGGCGGCATCGACGGCGTGGAGTGGGACGCGGTGGAGCTGCCCAGCCAGTTCATGGAGAACTTCGGTTGGAACCGCGAGGCGCTGGACCTGTTCGCGCGCCACTGGCAGACCGGCGCGAAGCTGCCGGAGGAGCTGTTCCAGCGCATGCTCGCCGCGCGGCATTTCCACGCCGGCCTGTTCCTGGTGCGCCAGCTCGAATTCGCGTTGTTCGACTTCCTGCTGCATCGCGACTACGACCCGGCGCAGGGCGCCCGCCCGATGGCCGTGCTCGAGCAGGTGCGCAAGGAGGTGGCGGTGCTGCACCCGCCGGCCTGGCAGCGCTTCCCGCACGCCTTCAGCCACATCTTCGCCGGCGGCTACGCGGCCGGCTACTACAGCTACCTGTGGGCGGAACTGCTGAGCGCCGATGCCTTCGGCGCCTTCGAGGAGGCCTCCACGCGCAGCGGCAGCGTGATCGACCCGGCCACCGGCGCGCGCTTCCGCCACGAAGTGCTTGCGGTCGGCGCCAGCCGCCCCGCGCTGGAAAGCTTCGTCGCCTTCCGCGGCCGCAAGCCCGAGCCGGAGGCATTGCTGCGCAGCCACGGGTTGATTGTCTGAGTAAGCCGTCGTGCGTCCAACGTGCGCCGACGGCTCGGCGGCTCACGATGCCGGGCGATGTTCCGGCTTGCCGGGTTGGACCACGACGTGATCGCGCTCGATGATGCGACGGAAGGCCTCGCCCGTCGTCGCCCAATCCACCAGATCGACGCGACACGGCAGATCCGACTGCTCGAACGCGTCGGCGAGCGCCGTCTGCCGCGCCAGATCCATGGGGCGATCAGTGATCAGCGCCAGATCGAGATCGGAATAGGGCTTGGCGCAACCGCGCGCGCGCGAGCCGAACGCCCACACGGTCAGCCCGTCGGCGTGACGCGCAAGAATCTCCCGCACGATGCGCAGCTGCGTCGGACTCAGGTCCAGCGTGTCGAAGCCGGCCCCCGGCTCAGGCATGTCGGACCTCAAGCGCCTGCAGCAGCGATCGGGCATCG
>JAGWMU010000197.1 GCA_028873095.1 Pseudomonadota bacterium
AAGCAGCTGGTGCGCGAGGCGAACGTGGGCATCTACGACATGCGCCACATCGACGAGGAGGGCATGAAGCGGGTGATGGAGCAGGCGCTGGACGGCGTCGACGCGGACACCCACCTGCATGTGAGCTTCGACGTCGATTTTCTGGACCCCAGCATCGCGCCGGGCGTGGGCACCACCGTGCGCGGCGGTCCGACCTACCGCGAGGCGCAGCTGTGCATGGAAATGATCGCCGACACCGGGTACCTGGCCTCGCTGGACATCGTCGAGCTGAATCCCGCCTTCGACAAGCGCAATGCGACGGCGAAACTGGCGGTGGATCTGGTCGAATCGCTGTTCGGCAAGTCCACGCTCATCCGTCGTTGATCCGCAGACCCTCCAAGCGAACACCATGCAGACTCGTGTACTGACAGGCATCACCACCACCGGCACCCCGCACCTGGGCAACTACGTGGGTGCGATGCGTCCCGCCATCGAAGCCAGCCGGCGTGCCGACGTGGACGCGTTTTTTTTCATGGCCGACTATCACGCGCTGATCAAGAGCGGCGACGCGGACCGGATCGAGCGTTCGCGGCTGGAGATCGCCGCCAGCTGGCTGGCGGCGGGGCTGGATCCGCGGCGGGTCACCTTCTACCGGCAGTCGGACATCCCGGAAATCCCCGAGCTGACCTGGTTCCTCACCTGCGTCACCGCCAAGGGCATGCTCAACCGGGCGCACGCCTACAAGGCCGCAGTGGACCGCAATGCGGAAACCGGCGAGGACGCCGATGCCGGCATCAGCGCCGGCCTCTACATGTACCCGGTGCTGATGGCGGCCGACATCCTCGCGTTCGACGCGCACCAGGTGCCGGTGGGCCGCGACCAGATCCAGCACATCGAGATGGCGCGCGACATCGGCCAGCGTTTCAACCACCTCCACGGCCATCGGTTCTTCGTGCTGCCCGAGGCGCTGATCGAGGAGCAGGTGGCCACCTTGCCCGGCCTGGACGGCCGCAAGATGTCCAAGAGCTACGACAACACCATCCCGCTGTTCGCCGGCGGCGGCAAGGCCCTGCGCGAGGCGATCTTGCGCATCGTCACCGACTCGCGCCTGCCGGGCGAGCCGAAGGACCCGGACAGCAGCGCCGTGTTCACCATCTTCCGCGCGTTTGCCAGCGAGAGCGAGACGGCGGCATTCCGCCAGGCCTTGCTGGACGGCCTCGGCTGGGGCGAGGCGAAGCAGGTGCTGTACGAACGCATCGATGCCGACGTGGCGCCGATGCGCGAGCGCTACCAGGCGCTGATGGCCGACCCCGGCGCGATCGAGGCGGTCCTGCGCGAGGGCGCGCTGAAGGCCCGCGCGATCGCCACGCCCAAGCTCGCCGCATTGCGCGCCGCGCTGGGGCTGCGCGCGAGCGCTGCACGCCAGGCGGCGGCACCCGCGAAGGCGGGCGGCAAGTCGTCGGACAGGAAACCACGGCTGGCCAGCTTCCGCGACGCCGACGGACAGTTCCGCTTCCGGCTGTTTTCCGCCGCGGGCGAGGAGCTGCTGCTGTCGATCGGGTTCGCCGATCCCAAGGCGGCCGGCGCCGTGCAGGCGCAACTGAAGGTGGCAGCGGCAGCGGGCGCGGCCGAGCTGCGCCCGGAAGCGCTGGTGATCCATCTGCTGCTGGACGGCCGGACGGTGGCGGCCAGCGCGGCCTATCCGGATGCGTCGTCGCGCGACGCGGCGCTGCCGTCGCTGCGCGCCGCACTCGACGCGCTGGCGGCGCAGGATCTGCCCGCCGGAGCGTGATCGATGCCTTACCTCGCGCTGCTGCTGTTTGCCCCCTGGCTGCTGATCCTGGGCTGGGCCTATGCGAGCTATCCGAAGAGCCTGCCGCGGGTCGCCGCGCGACGGCTGTTCGACGCGCTGGCGCTGCTGCTGGCCGCCAGCGCCAGCGTCGCCGGCGCGCTGTACGGTTTCCAGCGCGCGGCACCGCCGGCAGCGGTGCCGCCCGGGCACGCCAGCGGGGCGATCTGGCAGCAGGTGCTGCCCGCACTGGCCGCGTACGGAGCCTATGCCGCGCTGCTGGTGCTGGCGCTGCTGCTGCGGCGATGGATCTGGCGGCGTGCCTGAGCCGGCGCCGCTGCGGTATCTGCAGGCCTATCCGCTGGCGCTGCAGGACAAGGTGCGCCAGCTGATCGCAAGCGATCGCCTGGGCGAGCAGCTGGCCGCGCGTTATCCGCTGCGTCACGCGGTACAGAGCGACCGCGCGCTCTACGCATACACCATGGAACTCAAGCAGCAGCATCTGAAGCATGCCCCCGGCATCGACAAGGTGCTCTACGACAGCAGGCTGGACGTGGTGCGGCACGCGCTGGGGCTGCACACCGCGATCTCGCGGGTGCAGGGCGGCAGGTTGAAGGCGAAGAAGGAGATCCGCGTGGCGGCCTTGTTCAAGGCGGCGGCGCCGGAGTTCCTGCGGATGATCGTGGTGCACGAGCTGGCGCACCTGAAGGAACTGGAGCACAACAAGGCGTTCTACCAGCTGTGCCGGTACATGCTGCCGGATTACCACCAGCTGGAATTCGATCTGCGCACGTACCTGACCTGGCGCGAGCTGGCTTCGTCGCGCGAGCCGCTGCTGGACCCGCAACGCGAGTGACGGGAGAGGACGATGGATGCGGTGGCGCTACAGAAATACCTGCTGCGGCTGTTCGAGCGCCACGACGTCGAACTGGAGGCGGACGAGGACGGCTGGCTGGTCACCGACGGCGATTTCCCGGCGATCCGCGCCAGCTGGCACGAGGGCGGTGCCGGCGAACCGGGCCGTCTCGACGTCGACGTGGTGCTGGACGAGGAGCGCCGCATCGAGGAGAGTTTCGCGGGCGCCGGCGGCGGCGACGCCGGTTGTCGCGAGGCGCTGGACACGTTCGCGCGCAACGCGTTCCATCCGCTGCTGGCCGCATGCTGGTACGTCACCGACGACCGCCGCATGCGGATCGCCGCATGGGACATCGGCGTGCGCACATGGGACGTGTTCATCGGCCCGTTCACGCTGCGCGGCCCGGACAGCGGCGACAGGACGATCCCTGACGATGCGCTGGCGGCGATCGAAGCCGCACTGAAACGCGAGGCCTTGACGCCCGAGCTGCATTGGCTGCGGCTGGTGCACAGCCATGGCGCGGACGGCGCGTCGCGCAGCGAGGCGCTGCTCGACAACGAACCGTGGACCGCCGGCACCCTGGCGCTGACCGCGGTGGCGTGGCCGCAGGGCGGCGACTACAGCGCGCGCTGTTTCATGCTGCTGGACGTGCGCGACTACTGAGGCGACGACCCGCTCCGCGCGCGGGCGCGCCGGCGGGCCCCACGGGCGCGGCGCGCAGGGGCCGGCCCGCGCGTGCCGCTCAGGCGCGGCCGTAGACGTCGTCGAAACGCACGATGTCGTCCTCGCCCAGGTAGCTGCCGGACTGCACCTCGATCAGTTCCAGCGGCAGCTTGCCGGGGTTGCGCAGGCGGTGCACGGAGCCGAGCGGGATGTAGGTGCTCTGGTTTTCGCCGAGCAGGAACACCTTGTCGTCGCAGGTCACCTCGGCGGTGCCGGAAACCACGATCCAGTGTTCGGCGCGGTGGTGGTGCTTCTGCAGGCTGAGCGAGGCGCCGGGCTTGACCGCGATGCGCTTGACCTGGAAACGCCCGCCGGCCTCCAGCGAGTCGTAGCTGCCCCACGGCCGGTGCACCACGCGGTGCAGCGAATGCTCGGTGCGGCCGGCGGCCTTGAGCCGGTCGACCACCTTCTTGACGTCCTGCGCGCGATCGCGGTGCGCGACCAGGGTGGCGTCCGGCGTGGTCACCACGATCAGGTCGTCGATGCCCAGCGCGGCCAGCAGGTGGCGGTCGTGCGAGCGCAGCAGCGAGTTGCTGCTGTCGATGGCCAGCGTATCGCCTTCGCGCAGGTTGCCGTCGGCGTCCTTGCCGCCGGTGAGCCACAGCGCCGACCACGAGCCGATGTCGCTCCAGGCGCAACTGACCGGGACCACCGCGGCGCGCCGGGTCTTTTCCATCACCGCGTAATCGATCGAACCGTCGGGCACCTGCGCGAAGGCGTCGCGGTCGATGCGCACGAAATCCAGGTCGGCCGACGCCTTCGCATGCGCTTCGCGCACCGCGGCCAGCATCGCCGGCGCCAGCGCGGCCAGTTCCTCCAGGTAGCGCGACGCCTTGAACAGGAACATGCCGGAGTTCCAGTCGTAGCCGCCGTCGGCCAGGTAGGCTTCGGCCGTGGCCAGGTCGGGCTTCTCGACGAACTGCTCCACCCGGTAGCCGGCGTCGTCGAGCGCTTCGGCGCGACGGATGTAACCGAATCCGGTCTCCGCCCGGTCCGGGCGGATGCCGAAGGTCACCAGCCAGCCCTGCTGCGCCAGCGGCACGGCCTGCCGCACCGCGGCGGTGAACGACGCGGTATCGCCGATCAGGTGATCGGCCGGCAGCACCAGCAGCAGCGCGTCGGCATCGCGCTGCAAGGCCTGCAGGGCGCCCAGCGCGATCGCCGGCGCGGTGTTGCGCGCCAGCGGTTCGAGCACGATGGTGGCGCCTTCGACGCCGGCTTCCAGCAACTGGTCGGCGGCCAGGAAACGGTGATCCTCGCTGGCCACCACGATCGGCGCGGCCACCTCCGGCAACTGCCGGGTGCGCGCGATCGTCTGCTGGAACAGCGTGCCGTTGCCGGCCAGCGCCAGGAACTGCTTGGGCAGGTTCTTGCGCGACACCGGCCACA
>JAGWMU010000198.1 GCA_028873095.1 Pseudomonadota bacterium
AGCGAGGCCATGTCGATCACGAAGCGGTAGCGCACGTCGCTTTTCAGCATGCGTTCGTAGGCCGCGTTGATGTCCTGCATCCGGATCATCTCGACGTCGCAGGAAATGCCGTGTTCGGCGCAGAAGTCCAGCATCTGCTGGGTTTCGGCGATGCCGCCGATCAGCGAGCCGGCGAGCGAGCGACGGCCGAAGATGAGGTTGGCCGAGTGCGCCGGCGGCTCGATCGGCTCGACCAGGCCGACCAGCACGTGCACGCCGTCGATCTTCAGCGTGCCCAGGTAGGGGTTCAGGTCGTGCTGCTGCGGCACGGTGTCGAGGATGAAGTCGAACTGCCGGGCGACCGCCTGCATCCGGGCCGGGTCGGTCGACAGCACCACGTGGTCGGCACCGAGGCGGCGCGCTTCGCCCTCCTTGCCCGGCGAGCGGGTGAACAGGGTGACCTCGGCGCCGAGCGCCTTGGCGAATTTCAGGCCCATGTGGCCCAGCCCGCCCAGCCCGACCACGGCGACCTTGCTGCCCTTGCCGACCTTCCAGTGCCGCAGCGGCGACCAGGTGGTGATGCCGGCGCACAGCAGCGGCGCGGCGGACTTCGGGTCCAGCGCCGTGGGGAGGCGCAGCACGAACGCGTCCGCCACCACGATGCGTTCGGAGTAGCCGCCGAAGGTCATGCGGCCGTCGTGGCGGTCCCTGCTGTTGTAGGTGAAGGTGGGCAGCTCGGCGCAGTACTGCTCCAGGCCCTGTGCGCAGGCGGCGCAGTGCCGGCAGGAGTCGACCATGCAGCCGACGCCGACCATGTCGCCGACCTTGAACCGGCTCACCTGGGCGCCGACCGCGCTGACCTTGCCGATGATCTCGTGGCCCGGCACGACCGGATAGGTGGTGCCATGCCATTCGTTGCGGGCGGTGTGCAGGTCGGAGTGGCACACGCCGCAGTAGAGGATGTCGACCACCACGTCGTCCGGCCGCGGATCGCGGCGTTCGAAACGGTGCGGCGCCAGCGGCGTGGCGGCGGACTGGGCGGCGTAGCCGCGGATGTCGAGGGGCATGGGTTTCTCCTGGGGGCGTGCGGTCACCGAAGCGGCAAGTATGCGCAGCGGGGGCGGCCGGCCGGTAGCCGGATCCTGCGAGATCCTTGCCCGATCCTGCAAAGTGCGCTGCGGGCACTCGCGCCGGCGTGCAGGAACAGGCAATCTGGCTGCCCCCGCAACGTGTGCCGGATGCGATGAATCCAAGCTTCGAGGCCAATGCGCCGGTTTCGCGCCTTGAGCGCGACCGCGCGGAACTGGCAGCCATCATTGACCGATCGACCGCCGGCAACGGCGTCCATGCCACGGCCTTGCCGGCCTTGTCGCTGTTTCGTGCCGAGGCGCCGGGCGCGCAGGTCTGCGCCATGTACGAGCCGGGCCTGGCCCTGGTGGCGCAGGGCGCCAAGCAGCTGCTGCTGGGCGACGAGGTGCTGCACTACGACCAGGCGAACTACCTGGTGACCTCGATCGACCTGCCGGTGGTCTCGCAGGTGACCCGGGCCTCGGCGCGGGAACCTTACCTCTGCGCCATGCTGCGCTTCGACGCCCAGGCCATCGGCGAGCTGCTGACCGGCGCCGCGCTGCCGTGCCCGCCGGCGACCGCCGCCGGCCGCGGCATGGCGGTCAGCCCGCTGACGCCGGAACTGCTCGACACGGTGTTGCGGCTGGTGCGCCTGCTCGACACGCCGCGCGACATCCCGGTGCTGGCGCCGCTGATCGAGCGCGAGCTGCTGTACCGCCTGCTGACCGGCGAGCAGGGCGCGCGGCTGCGCCACGTCGCGATGAGCGGCAGCCAGTCGCAGCAGATCGCGCGGGCGATCGACTGGCTCAAGGGGCATTACCAGCGCCCGCTGCGCATCGACGAGCTGGCGGCCACGGTGAACATGAGCGCCTCCTCGCTGCACCACCACTTCCGCGCGATCACCGCGATGAGCCCGCTGCAGTACCAGAAGCAGCTGCGGCTGCAGGAGGCGCGGCGGGTGCTGCTGACCGAACGCTGCGACGTGGCGACGGTGGCGCACCGGGTCGGCTACGAGAGCCCGTCGCAGTTCAGCCGCGAGTACAGCCGGCAGTTCGGCGCGCCGCCGCTGCGCGACGCGGAGCAGTGGCGGCGCGGCGCGGGCACGACGCCGGAAGCCCTGCGGGCGGGCTGACGGCGCCGGCGCGGTGCGCGCTCAGCCTTCGCGCATCACCATCAGGCGGATCTCGGTCATGTCCTCGATCGCGTAGCGCACGCCTTCGCGGCCCAGTCCGGACAGCTTGACGCCGCCGTAGGGCATGCTGTCCACGCGGAAGCTGGGCACGTCGTTGACGATCACCCCGCCTTGCTGCAGTTCGTTCCATGCGCGCATGGCGTGGTCGAGCCGGTTGCTGAAGATGCCCGCCTGCAGGCCGTAGTCGGAGTCGTTGACCATCGCGATGGCCTGGTCGAACGTGCTGAACGGGGCCAGCAGGGCGAACGGGCCGAACGCCTCGAGCCGGTTGACGCGGGCGTCGGCGGGCACGTCTTCCATCAGCGTGGCCTGCAGCAGGTTGCCCTCGCGCTGGCCGCCGCACAGCAGCCTGGCGCCGGCGCGCCGCGCTTCGTCGATCCAGCCGTGCAGGCGTTCGGCGGCGGCCTGGTCGATCATCGGGCCGAGGAAGGTGTCGGCTTGCGCCGGGTCGCCGGCCTTGAGCTTCTTCACCGCCGCCACGAGCTTGCGCTTCAGCGCCGGGTAGATGTCCGCATGCGCGACGATGCGCTGCACGCTGATGCAGCTCTGGCCGGACTGGTAGAACGCGCCGAACACCAGCCGCTCGACCACCCGGTCCAGCTGCGGCCCCTGGTCGGCATCGACGATGCACGCGGCGTTGCCGCCCAGCTCCAGCGTCACCTTCTTGCGCCCGGCGCGCGCCTTCAGCGCCCAGCCGAGCTGCCCGCCGGTGAACGAGAGCAGCTTGAAGCGCTCGTCCTCGACCAGCGGCGCGGCGTGTTCGCCGTCGAGCGGGAGGATCGAGAACGCGCCCGGCGGCAGGTCGGTCTCGGCCAGGATCTCGCCGATCAGCAGCGCGCCGAGCGGGGTCTTTTCCGACGGCTTCAGCACGAACGGGCAGCCGGCGGCGATCGCCGGCGCCACCTTGTGCGCGACCAGGTTCAGCGGAAAGTTGAACGGCGTGATGAACGACAGCGGGCCGAGCGGCACGCGCCGGGTATAGCCGTGATAGCCGTCCAGGCGGCTGGCCAGTTCCAGGTTCAGCGTCTCGCCGTTGCCGCGCACGGCCTCGTCGGCGCCGATGCGGAAAGTCTCGATCAGCCGGGTCACCTCGCCGGCCGCGTCCCTGATCGGCTTGCCGGCCTCGATGCACAGCACCTGCGCCAGCTCGTCGCGGCGTTCGCCGAAGCGGGTGACGCAATGCTGCAGCACCGCCTGGCGCGCCCACGGCTTGACCTCGCGCATCGGCGCGGCGGCCTTCGCCGCGGCGGCGATCGCCTGCTCCACCGCGGCGGCGTCCGGTACCGCGACCCGGGCGGCGACCTTGCCGGTGTACTTGTTCAGCACCGCCAAGTCGGCATTCGGTTGCCGCGCCTGGTTGGCGAGGTAGTAGGGGTAGGTCTTGCTGAGCATCGCGGGCGCCTTGGTCGAAAGTCGCGCCAAGCATATGCGCCGCCGTGTCCAGCGGGCGTGAGCCGGCGGCGCCGGCTGGCGCCGCCGGCTCAGTCGGTCGGCGCCTGGCGCAGCCTCTGGACCTGGTCGGCGTCCACCGCGGCGGCCCGGTTCGACCACGACTGGCGGATGTAGCTGACCACCGCGGCGATGTCGGCGTCGCTCAGCTGGCGGGCGAACGGTGGCATGGAGTAGGGCTGCGGGTCGCCCGCGGTGACCGGCGGGAAGCCGCCGAGCAGCACCGAACGGATGGCGTTGATGCCGGTCGGTTCGTTCACCGAGGTATTGCCGTCCAGCGGCGGATAGATGCCGGCCACGCCGCTGCCGTTGTCGCCGTGGCATTGCGCGCACTGGTGGCCGTAGATCGCCGCCCCCTGCGCGTGGCTGGCCGCGAGCGCCGTCGTTGGCGGGGTGGTGGGCGCGGCGCGTGGCGGCAGCGAGCCGAGATAGGTCGCGATGGCGCGCAGGTCGGCGTCGTCGAAGTACTGGGTGCTGTTGTAGACGACCTCGGCCATGGGGCCGAACGCGGCGCCCTTGGCCGACTGGCCGCGCTTGAGCAGGTCGACGATGTCCTGCGCGCTCCAGCCGTCCAGGCCGCCGCCTCGCCGGGTGCTGAGGTCCGGCGCATACCAGTGCGCCTGCGGGATCTGCCCGCCGGTCAGCTGGCCGTTGGAGGCGGTGGCGCCCAGCGCGTTGCGCGGGGCGTGGCATTCGTTGCAGTGGCCGAGTCCCTCGACCAGGTAGGCGCCGCGGTTCCACGCGGCGGATTTCTGCGGATCCGGCACGAACACGCCGGGCTTGAAGTACAACGCCCGCCAGGCCAGCAAGGTGCTGCGCACGTTGTAGGGAAACTTCAGGCCGAGCGACGGCGCGGCGTCCTGGCGCACCGGCGGCAGCGACTTCAGGTAGGCGAAGATCGCCAGCGCATCGGGCCGCGTGACGCGGGTGAAGGAGGTGTAGGAAAACACCGGGTAGAGCAGCTCGCCGTGCCGGCCCTTGCCGTCGTGCAGGGCCTGCCAGAAGTCGGCGAAGGTCCAGCGGCCCAGGCCGG
>JAGWMU010000199.1 GCA_028873095.1 Pseudomonadota bacterium
GCACCGACTTGTCGATGTCGACGTGCTGCCAGTGCACGTTGGCGGATCGGCCCAGCGCGAAGTCCAGCATGCCGCAGGCCACCGTGGCGTTGCTCAGGCGGTCGACCAGGATGAACCCGCCCAGCGTGTGGTTGCTGGCATAGGGCTCGAACGCGATCGCGTCGTCCAGGCCCACGGTGCAGTAGCCCACCTCGTTGAGTTCGAGGTGCCGCGCCGCCAGCCGCGACTGGCTGTTGACGTCCACCTTGTACTTGATCGACATCACCCGCGCATTGACCGTGCGGGTGCCGATCTTCAGCCAGTAGGTGCGGTTCGGCAGCAAGGCCGCATCGCCCAGCCACAGCAGGTGGCAGGTGAACTGGTCGGCCACCGGCGCCGGGCGCAGGGCGTCGGCGATCACGTCGCCGCGGCTCACGCCGACCTCGCGATCGAGGCACAGCGTCACCGCCTGCCCGGCCACCGCCCGCTGCAGGTCGCCGTCGGCGGTGACGATCCGCTCGATGCGGGCGCGCTGCACGCCGGGCTGCACCACGATCTCGTCGCCGCGCGCCACGCTGCCGCCGCAAATCGTGCCGGCATAACCGCGGAACGAATGATCCGGGCGGTTCACCCACTGCACCGGCATGCGGAAATCGGCGGCCCGCAGCGGCGCCGCATCGATCGACTCCAGCAGCTCGAGCAGGCTGCCGCCGTCGTACCAGGGCATGCGCGACGAACGCGAGCCCACGTTGTCGCCGCTGGGCGCGACCACCGGCAGGCAGTGCACCGCGGCGATGCCCAGGCTCTGCGCCAGCGCGCAATACTGCTCGGCGATCGCCTCGTAGGTCGCCTGGTCGTAGTCGACCAGATCCATCTTGTTGACCGCCAGCACCACCTGGCGGATGCCCAGCAGCCCGCAGATATAGGTGTGCCGCCGCGTCTGCGGCAGCAGGCCCTTGCGCGCATCGACCAGCACCACCGCCAGCTCGGCGTTGGAGGCGCCGGTGGCCATGTTGCGCGTGTACTGCTCGTGGCCGGGGCAGTCGGCGACGATGAAGCTGCGTCGCGCGGTATGGAAGTAGCGGTAGGCCACGTCGATGGTGATGCCCTGCTCGCGCTCGGCATCGAGGCCATCGGTGAGCAGGGAAAAGTCGAGCGCGTCGACGTCGCCGGCCTCGGCGTGCAGGCGACGGCTGTCGCTCGCCAGCGCGGCCAGCTGGTCGTCCGGCACCATCCCGGCGTCGTACAGCAGGCGCCCGAGCAAGGTGCTCTTGCCGTCGTCCACGCTGCCGCAGGTGATGAAGCGCAGCAGGCCCTGCGCCGACGCTGCCGCGGTTGTCCGGTTCTGCGTCGCCATCAGAAATACCCTTCCTGCTTCTTGCGTTCCATCGACGCGGTCGGATCCTGGTCGATCACCCGGCCCTGCCGTTCCGAGCTGCGCGAGCGCGCCATCTCGTCGATCACCTTCGCCAGCGTGTCGGCCTTCGATTCCACCGCGCCGGTCAGCGGGTAGCAGCCCAGCGTGCGGAAGCGCACTTCGCGCAGCTGCACCGTCTCGCCGTCGCGCAGCTCCAGCCGCTCGTCGTCGACCATGATCCATGCGCCGTCGCGCTCGACCACCGGGCGCGGCTTGGCGAAATACAGCGGCACCACCGGGATGTTCTCGCGCTGGATGTAGAGCCACACGTCCATCTCGGTCCAGTTCGACAGCGGAAACACCCGCACGCTCTCGCCCTTGCGGATGTGCGTGTTGAAGGTGTTCCAGAACTCCGGCCGCTGGCTCTTCGGATCCCAGCGGTGCTGCGCGTTGCGGAACGAGAAGATGCGCTCCTTGGCGCGCGATTTCTCCTCGTCGCGGCGGGCGCCGCCGATCGCCGCGTCGAAACCGTACTTGTCCAGCGCCTGCTTGAGCGCGGCCGTCTTCATCACGTCGGTATGCACGGTGGCGCCGTGAGTCAGCGGCGAGATGCCCTGGCGCACGCCGTCCTCGTTGACGTGCACCAGCACCTCGACGTCGCCCGCCGCCGCCACCTGGTCGCGGAACGCGATCATCTCGCGGAATTTCCAGGTGGTGTCCACGTGCAGCAGCGGGATCGGCGAACGCGCCGGATGGAACGCCTTGCGCAGCAGGTGCAGCAGCACCGAGGAATCCTTGCCGATCGAATACAGCATCACCGGCCGCCGGAAGCCCGCCAGCACCTCGCGGAAGATGTGGATGCTTTCCGCCTCGAGGTCGTCGAGGTGGGAGCGCGCTGCGACAGGTGTGGTCATGGCATGGAAGACTCGGCAACGGTTGCTGGAAAAACGCCATCGTGAGGTTATCCCACGGCGCCGCAAAGGCCCACCATCATAGTGGGCATTCGCCGGGTTCCGTGGAATGGACGTCCAAATGACTTCTCATATCGAAATAGCCCGGGACCATAACCGCGGCGGGGCAAGGGCTGCGGCCGCCCCACCGGATAGGTAGGAGCGCACCCTGTGCGCGAAGGCTCTCTGCGGATGTTCATCGACAAGAGCATTCGCGCACAGGGTGCGCTCCTACGGGATCGCCGGGTAGGCGGGTTCGGCATCCAGGGTGGCGGCGCAGACGGCCGCCAGTTCCAGCAGGCGCAGGTCGGAGCCGCGCGCGCCGACCAGTTGCAGGCCGATCGGCAGGCCATCGGGCAGGCGACCCATCGGCAGGCTCACCGCCGGACAACCGGCGAGGCTGGCGAAGCTGGTCAGGTCGGCCTGCGAGTCGGGCACCGGGCCGTCCAGCGCGAACGCGCCCTGCGGCGTGGTCGGCAACACCAGCACGTCGACCTGGCAGAACAGCCGGCGCATCTTCAGGGTCGCCGCATCGAGCACCCGGTCGGCCGCCGCGTAATCGGCCGCGCTCCTCGACTGCGCAAAGCCGAGCAGGCGCCGGAAGCGGTCGGACACCGGATGTTCGGCACGGGCCAGGTCCGCGGCGAAGGTGCCGAGCATCTCCGCCTCCATCAGGAACAGGCCGGCACGCCGGGTACGGGCAAAATCCCAGTCGCTGAAGTCCACCGTGCGCCGGTCGCTCAAGGCATGCGACAGCCTGGCCATCGCGGCCTGGAAAACCTCGATCACCGCCGGCTGCACGCCGAGCGCGGCCAGGTCCGGCAGCACGCCGGCGCGCAGCTTGCCGGGCTCCCAGTCCGGCGGCGCGAACGCGATCCGGCGCCGGCGCGAGCGCGCGTCGTCGGCATCGTAACCGGCCAGCACCTGCAGCAGCACGGTCAGGTCCTCCGCGCTGCGCGCCAGCAGCCCCACCGCATCGAGCCGCCGCGCCGCCGGCACCAGGCCGCGCGCGGAGATCTCGCCGTGGGTCGGCTTGAGCCCGTAGATGCCGCAATAGCTGGCCGGGATGCGGGCCGAACCCAGGCTGTCCGAACCGACCGCCACCGCCGCCAGGCCCGCCGCCACCGCCGCGGCAGCGCCGCCGCAGCAGCCGCCGGCGCTGTAGCCGTGTCGGTGCGGATTGTGGGTCGCGCCGTAATGCGGGTTGTCGGCGGTCGCGCCCAGCGCGCCCTCGTCCATGTTGGTCTTGCCGACCAGCACCGCGCCCGCCGCACGCAGCCGCGCGACCACGTGCGCATCGTGCTGCGCCGGCAGCAGGCGACCGGGCAGACCCGCCCGGGTCGGCCAGCCGGCCACGTCGAAGTTGTCCTGCAGCGCCACCGGGATGCCGTCGAGCCGACCGATCACGCCTTCGCGCCGACGGCGCTCGGCCATGCGCGCCTGGTCCTGCAACAGGCCCGAGCGCAGGTCGACATAGGCATTGAGCCGCGGGTCGATCCGCTCGATCGCCTGCAGGTAGACATCGGCCAGCGGCTGCGGCTGCACCCGGTCCGCCGCCAGCCAGTGCAGCAGCTGGAACATGCTGGCACGACGCAACTCGAGATCGCCGATCGGCGGCATCAAATTCATGGGCAATCCTGTTTGCATGCCTGCGATTATCGCCATCGAGCGCACCGTGAGCGCAAGCGCCGCGCAAAAGCGGGCGCAACGGTTGCGTCGACACGACCGGCGCGGCGCACCGCAGGAGCGCACACGCTGCGCGAATGCTTGTTGCTCGGGCGCCACGAAGAGCCGCGAAAAGCATTCGCGCACAGGGTGCGCTCCTACGCGGGATGCGGTGCTTGCGGGGCATTCCTCCGTGGCCCCATGCCATGCGGCAAATCATCGCGGTTGAAGCTACTCTCGAACGGGTCGCGCGGCCTGCGCGCGCCACCGGCGGGGTGCGGCCCAGGCCCGTGCCGGTTTGCCGCGCGCCGCGCGAAACCCGACAATACGCGGCAGTATGCTGGGCCGGATCGGCGCATGCGTGCACAATCCTTGTCTTCAATCAACCAGAACTCGATGGAGCTCGCCATGAGCGAACGCGAAACGATGGAATACGACGTCGTCGTCGTCGGCGCCGGCCCTGCGGGCCTGTCGTTTGCGATCCGGCTCAAGCAGCTGCAGCCGGCCACCACGGTGTGCGTGATCGAGAAGGCCTCGACCATCGGCGCGCAGATCCTGTCCGGCGCGGTGATCGAGCCGCAGCCGCTGGATGCGCTGCTGCCGGGCTGGCGCGACAACCCGCCGCCGGTCTGCGTGCCCGCCGGCGAGGACGAGTTCTGGCTGCTCAGCAAGACCGGCGGGCGCAGGATCATGGTGCCGCCGGGGATGAAGAACCACGGCAACTTCATCGTCTCGCTGGGCGCGATGTGCGCCTGGCTGGCGCCGCA
>JAGWMU010000200.1 GCA_028873095.1 Pseudomonadota bacterium
CCCAGCGAAAGCGCCAGGCGGACTGCCGTAGAAAGTTTCTTGACCCCAAGTTTCATGAACACACCCTCCGATTAATTATCACCATGGGTCAGAAGACATTCTGCCCAAAAGCTGCGACTTGGCCTGACTCTCCCAGGCCCACGGACTGCTGCCCGGGAGCTTTTGCTCCGGGCCGATACTAACAGGCAAATAACACTACGTGAACACCCGACTTACGACTGCCCCGGCCAAACAAGCCTTGCCGCCGGAGGTGTCTCGATGCCCCTCACTGGTCCGACCCGCGATACTTTACCAGCCCTTGCCTGGCTTTTATTACGCCTTCCTTACATGTTGTCAACGCTTTTTGTACAAAAGGTGGCCTGGCATGGCAGGCTGGGTCATCTGCAAGCACGGTGTTGCACACTCGTCGCGCCTGCCACGACACGGGCAGCAAGGCGATCCCGCGGGCGTCAATCAGTTTTGATGTCTTCGTCGATGCGTGGGCGCTTCACGCCACGCCTGTTGCGGCGCGTCAATTTCAGGCATCGACACCGATCCTCATGCCCCCCCCCGGCAACCACGTACTGACTTGGCGGGCGCCGGGCTCGGTCTTCAACCTTTCCGAAACCATCGGCTGAGCGGACACCGGCAGCAGGCCGTCCTTGCCGGCGCCTCTCCCCGGTTGCCGCCACCTGCCACCGAGCCGAGGGCGGACGCCATCCGCGCGCACTGCGTGCTATGTTTGGTTTGCCATCTTGAGAGAGGGTTGACGTGATGCGGATCGGCCTGGCTATCGACGCGGCATGCGATGTGTCGCAGGAGTTTTTGCAGCAACACGACATCGCCGTGATGCCGATCACCGTGCGGGTGGACGGCGAGGTCTTCATGGACAGTCGCGATCCGGCGGAAACCCGGCGCTTCATCGAGCAGCGGCTGGGCAGCCGCAGCCATTCGGCCGAAACCGAGCCTTGCCCGGTAGGCGATGTGGAGAAGATGTTCCTCGACGAGCTGGTGCCGAAATTCGACTGCGTGTTCTGCCTCACCATCACCGCCACCCGCAGCACGATCAACGAACATGTGAACCGGGCCAGCTTCGGCATCCTCAAGAGCTATCGCCAGGTACGCGAGCAGAAGGGCGTCCCCGGCCCGTTCATGATGCGGGTGGTCGACACCCTCAACGTGTTCGCCGGCGCGGCGCCCGCCATCTACGAGGCGACCCGCTTGCTCGAAGCCAACGAGGCGCCGGCCGCGATCCGCGAGCGGCTCAACTACATCGCCAACCACAGTTACGGCTACCTGGTGCCGCGCGACCTGCATTACCTGCGCGCCCGTGCCATCAAGAAAAGAAACGACCGCAGCGTGAGCCTGGTCAGCGCCATGCTCGGCACCGCACTGGATATCAAGCCGCTGCTGCGCTGCTTCCGGGGCGAAACCGAACCGGTCGGCAAGGTGCGCGGCTTCGAGCATGCCACGGAGGTCCTGTTCGACTATGTCGCGCAACGGGTGCGCGCCGGCCTGCTGGTACCGATCGTGTGCATCAGCTATGGCGGTGACCTGAGCGTGATTCCGACCCTGCCCGGCTATGCCGGTCTGCGCGCCGCCTGCGAGGAATGCCAGGTCGAGTTGATGGAAGCGCAGATGAGCATCACCGCCATGGTCAATGTAGGCGAGGGTACGGCGGTGGTGGGTTTTGCCGCCGAGGAGCACGAAGTCGAGTTCTGAACCGGCATCGCCCGCGCGGCCTGATTCAGGACGTTCCTTATGGCAGGGGCAGTTCGTGCCGAACTGATCGCCGCCGGTTGCCGGGCCTGGAATGCGCGCATGCCTCGACTTTCCGCCTTGCTGTTGCTCGCGCTGGCCTGCATCGGCCTGGACCTGCCCGCCTACGCCAGCACGGTCTACAAGTGCAGCGGCCGCGGCGGTCAGCTGATCTACCAGGATGCGCCCTGCGCCAGGACGCAGCGGCAACAGACGCTGCAGTTGCCGGATACCGTCGCCGCACCCGCACCCGAACCGGCAGCGACCGCGCCCGTCGTGCCGGACGAGCCGGCCAGCACGGCCGGCACAACCGCACCGCCGCATCCCGTACCCCGCGTGCCGCTGACCCAGCTGTACCGCTGCGTGCATGCGGTCGATGGCTCGGTCTATCTCAGCCGCTACGGCCACCCGCAACCTTTCCAGGCGCCGCTGGGTATGCTGGGCGCGTTCGCGCTGCCGCTGGCGCAGGTCTACGGACCACCCGGCGGGGCGGGCATCTCGGCGCCGGAGGCCAACCGCGGCCGGATCACCTCAGGGCTGATCGCCGGCGACTATGTCTGGGTGCAGGACCAATGCCGCCCGTTGAGCGTGCCGGAAATCTGCCGCGCCTTGCGCGACGAACTCGAAAAGAGCGACCACGATCTGCAGCACGCCTTCAAGAGCGACCAGCCGCCGCTGCAACGGCGCAACGACGAACTGCGCGCGCAATTGACCAACTGCTGAAGCCGGGTCGCGCCCGCGAAAGCAAGGCTCGTCATTCCCGCGAGGTGCTTTTCAGCAGCCGAAGGGCCGGTCAAGCGGGGACGACGAAACGTGGGGGACCGACGATAAGCAAGCGCCATTCGGGTCAAAACCCGAAATTGAGAAATCCGCCGTCCACCGCCAGCACCTGGCCGGTGATGTAGCTGGCCGCGGGCAGGCACAGGAACGCAATCGCGGCGGCCACCTCTTCCGGCTCGCCGACCCGCCGCAGCGGCGTGTGATCGAGCACTTCATCCAGATAGTCGGCGTCCGCCAGGGCGGGCGCCGAGCGCTGGGTGCGGATGTACCACGGCGCCACCGCATTGACGCGGATGCCATCCACCGCCCACTCGACCGCCAGGTTGCGGGTGAGCTGGTGCAGCGCGGCCTTGCTCATGCCATACGGCGAACCGGTGCGCACATGCGTGATCCCCGACACCGAGCCCACATTGACGATCGCCGCGTGCGCATGCTGCACCAGTTGCGGGTGCGCCAGCCGGCACATCTCGAAGGCGGAGATCAGATTCTGCCCCAGGATCGCGCGCACCTCGTCCTCGGCATAGTCGAGGGTCGGCCTGGGCTGGTTGCCGCCGACATTGTTGACCAGCAGCGACAGCGGCGCGCCCAGGTCGGCGATCCAGTCGAACACGGCGAGGCGTTCTTCCGCTTCGGTCAGGTCGGCGCCGAACGCCATTACTTCGATCCCGGCGAAGTCGTCCGTCAGTTCGACGCGGATCTGTTCGAGGTAATCCTCGTCGCGCGCCACCAGCAGCAGGTCGGCGCCCAGACCGGCCAGTTCGCGCGCCGCGGCGTAGCCGATGCCCTTGCTGGCGCCGGTGATCAGGGCGGTATGGCCTTGCAGCTGCCAGGCATCGATGCGGCTGTTCATCCGTACAGCTTAAAGCGTCGCCCGCGGGTGCGCATAGCAGCCGGTCCGACCAAGGCCCGACAGGCTCGCGGCGCGAACCATGGCTTCGCCGATGCGATCCTTGCCTGCGGCGACCCACCGCAGGACACTCGATACCTCAGCACCCGAGGGGACCGCCATGAAGTCACTGCCCATCGTGTTTTGCGTACTTGCGCTCGGCGCCTGCTCCGGCAAACCGCCAGTGCCCAAGGCCAAAGCCGCCGACGTCGCCACGCCGTTCGATGCCATGAAGGCGGACGAACAACGCGCCAGGGACGTGCAGAAAACCGTCGACAAACAGGCCGCCGAACAACGCAAGCAGATCGATCAGTAAGGAGCGCACCTTGGGCGCGAATGCTTTTCCGTCGCGTGACGAAGAGCATTCGCGCACTTCGGTGCGCTCCTACACGAATCGATGGCCTGCACAGCGAAGCCGGGTTGCCAACCGGCGTTGCGCGCCGCTCATCACGGACTGCACAGGCAATCGGCATAGACGTTGGGGACCCCGGCCTTGGCGTTGCGCAGCAGCTGCAGTTCCGGCATGCGCGCCGACAGCCCGGCCACCCAGTTCGGCAGGCGGATGCCCCAGGACCGCAGGAGATGCACGCTGGCGCTCTGGTTGAGACCGATCAGGAAATGCTCGAAGCCGCCCATCGGCGTTTCCACATAGCGCACCGGATACCGCTTGCCCAGCTTCGCCAGGCCGGCGGCATCGGCGATGGCCACGCGCAGCCCGCCGAGTTGGTCGACCAGCCCGCGGTCGAGAGCCTGCTTGCCGGTCCATACCCGCCCCTGGGCGATCGCGTCGATCGCGTCGAACGACTTGCCGCGTGCGACGGCGACCTGGCCGACGAAGTCACGGTAGCCCTTGTCGATGATCGCCTGGATCACCGCACCGACCTTCGGATCGAGCGGGCGGGTGATGTCGAACGCGCCGGCCATCGGTCCGGTGCCCACGCCATCGCTCTGCACCCCGAGCTTGGCCAGGGTGTTGGGCACCGAGTAGTACATGCCGAAGATGCCGATCGAGCCGGTGATGGTGTTCGGGTCGGCGACGATGCGGTTGGCATTCATCGAGATCCAGTAGCCGCCGCTGGCCGCCACGTTGCCCATCGACACGACCACCGGGATCCCCGCCGCGCGGGTCAGCGCCACCTCGCGGCGGATCTGTTCGGCCGCATAGACTTCGCCGCCGGGCGAGTTGACCCGCAGCACCAGCGCCTTGGTTCTGCGATCCTCCCGCGCGGTGCGGATCAGGGCGGCCGTGGATTCGCCGCCGATCGAACCGGGCGGCTGCTTGCCGCCGACGATC
>JAGWMU010000021.1 GCA_028873095.1 Pseudomonadota bacterium
CCGGGTGGCCGTCGGCGATGGCGATCTCGAAGGCGAGCAGGTCCGACTCGCGCGCGGCGGTGTGGTCGATGTTTGCGCTGAGCGTGTTGCGGGCGGTCTCCAGGTCGTTCATCGCGTAGTGCTTGACGGTGGACACCTCGTGCTCGCTCTGGATGCCGCGGATCGCCGCGCCGACGATGGTGCCGGCCAGCAGCGGATCCTCGCCGGCGTATTCGAAGTTGCGGCCGTTGCGCGGGTCGCGCTGCAGGTCCACGCCGCCGGCCAGCAGCACGCCGAAGCCCATGCGGTGAGCCTCGCGGCCGATCATCGCGCCGCCGGCGAAGGCCACCTCGGGGTTGAAGCTGGCGGCCACCGCCACGCCGGCCGGCAGCGCGGTGTCGCCGTCGCCGAACAGCAGCGGCCGCGCCACGCCCTGGCCGGCATCGGTCTCGTGGATCGCCGGCAGGCCCAGCCGCGGCATCGCCGGAATGAAGCCGGCGGTGCCCAGCGAGCCGGCCGGCGTGTTGTGCTTGCCCTCGAAGTCCGCGCCGTACTCGCTGCGGATCAGCCGGAACTTCTCGTCCTGGGTCATCGCCTTTACCAGCAGGTCGGCGCGCTGGTCGGGAGACAGCGAGGCGTTCATCCACGGCCGGGCGACGGGGGCCGAGGCGGCGGCAACGGTGCCGGCCAGCCCGGCCAGCGAGGCGGCGATGCCGGCGGTGAGCAGGGTGCGCATCAGGCGCGGACGGATGGCCATGGGATCACTCCTTGGGCGGGCACGGGGAAGACGGGCAAGCAACCCGTCGAGCATGTGCAAAGCGCGTCGCAAGCACAAGGCGGTTGCGTCGCAGCCCGCGCGACCGCCGCTTGCCACGCTGCCCGCCCTGCCCCATATGGGACGGGTGACGCCCGCCGCTCCCACCGCCGCGCCGAGGCCGGACATGGACACCGCGCTCGCCGACTTCCACCCCGCCGTCGCGGCCTGGTTCCGCGGCCGCTTCGCCGCGCCCACCGCGGCGCAGGCGCAGGCGTGGCCGGCGATCCACCGCGACCGGCCCACCCTGGTGGCCGCCCCCACCGGTTCGGGCAAGACGCTCACCGCCTTCCTCGCCGCCATCGACGCGCTGGTGCGCGAGGGCGTGGCGAACGGCGGCGTGCTGCCGGACCAGACGCGGGTGGTCTACGTGTCGCCGCTGAAGGCGCTGTCGAACGACATCCATGTCAACCTGGAAGCCCCGCTGGCGGGCATCCGTGCCGAGCTGGCGAAGCTCGGCCTGCCCGACGTGGCGATCCGCACCGCGGTGCGCACCGGCGATACGCCGCAGGCGGAGCGCGGCCTGTTGCGCCGGCTGCCGCCGCACATCCTGGTGACCACGCCGGAATCGCTGTACGTGCTGCTGGGTTCGGACTCCGGCCGCGCGATGCTGGCCGACGTGCGCACGGTGATCGTCGACGAGATCCACGCACTCGCCGGCAGCAAGCGCGGCTCGCACCTGGCACTGTCGCTGGAACGGCTGGAGTCGCTGTGCCGGCGGCGCCTGCTGCGGATCGGGCTGTCGGCCACGCAGAAGCCCATGGCAATGGTCGCCGACTTTCTGGTCGGCGCTCCTCCCCCCTCTCCTCTCGGGGGAGAGGGCCGGGGTGAGGGGTCGGGGACGCCGGGAACTGCAAACGAAGCCATGCGCACTGGCCACTTCCCCGCGAGCACCCACCCCTCTCCTCAATCCTCTCCCCCAGAGGAAATACGAGCCAGGGGAGAGGAGGCGAACGCGAGAAGCGGCGTCACCATCATAAATACGGGCCACACGCGCCCGCGCGACCTCGCGATCGAGGTGCCGCCGGTGCCGCTGGAAGCGGTGATGTCGAACGACGGCTGGGCGCTGGTCTACGACCGGCTGGCGCAGCTGGCGCAGGCCCATCGCACCACGCTGGTATTCGTCAACACGCGGCGGATGGCCGAACGCGCCGCGCGGCAGCTGTCCGAGCGGCTGGGCAAGGAACACGTCGCCGCGCATCACGGCAGCCTGGCGAAGGAGCTGCGGCTGGAGGCCGAGCAGCGCCTCAAGCGCGGCGAGCTGTCGGTGCTGGTGGCCACCGCGTCGCTGGAGCTGGGCATCGACATCGGCGAGGTCGACCTGGTCTGCCAGCTCGGCTCGCCGCGCTCGATCGCCGCCTTCCTGCAGCGTGCCGGCCGCTCCGGCCACAGCATCGACGGCACGCCCAAGGCACGGCTGTTCCCGGCCACCCGCGACGACCTCGTCGAATGCGCCGCCCTGCTCGACTGCGTGCGCCGTGGCGAGCTGGATGCGCTGAACGTGCCGCCGCAGCCGCTGGACGTGCTGGCGCAGCAGATCGTGGCCGAGGTCGCCTGCCGCGAATGGGACGAGGACGCGCTGTACGACCTGGTGCGCGGTGCCTATCCGTACCGCGCGCTGGCACGCACGGATTTCGATGCGGTGGTGCGCATGCTCGCCGAAGGCTTCACCACCCGTCGCGGCGCCCGCGCGGCCTATCTCCATCGCGACGCCGTGCATCGCCAGCTGCGCGCGCGGCGCGGCGCGCGGCTCACCGCGCTGACTTCCGGCGGCACCATTCCCGACACCGCCGACTACAAGGTGGTGCTGGAGCCGGCGGCGATCATCGTGGGCACGGTCAACGAGGATTTCGCGGTCGAGAGCATGGCCGGCGACATCTTCCAGCTCGGCAACGCCAGCTACCGGATCCTGCGGATCGAGCGCGACCGCCTGCGGGTGGAAGATGCGCACGGCGCGCCGCCGAGCATCCCGTTCTGGCTGGGCGAGGCGCCGGGCCGCAGCCGGGAACTGTCGTTCGGCGTGTCGCGCCTGCGCGAGGAGATTGCCGCGCAGCTGGACGCCGGCGGCATGCCGGCGGCGCAGGCGTGGCTGCGCGATCAGCCGGGGCTGGACGAAGCGGCCGCGCAGCAGCTGGCCGATTACCTGGCTCGCGCGAAAGCCGCGCTGGGCGTGTTGCCGAGCCAGCGCACGCTGGTGCTGGAGCGCTTCTTCGACGAATCCGGCGGCACCCAACTGGTACTCCACGCGCCCTGGGGCAGCCGCATCAACCGCGCGTGGGGACTGGCCCTGCGCAAGCGCTTCTGCCGCCAGTTCAACTTCGAGCTGCAGGCGGCGGCGACCGAGGACGCGATCGTGTTGTCGCTGTCGACCAGCCACAGCTTCCCCTTGGAAGAGGTCGCGCGCTACCTGCACTCGAACACCGCCGAACACGTGCTGGTGCAGGCGCTGCTCGACGCGCCGCTGTTCCCCGCGCGCTGGCGCTGGAACGCGGTGACCGCGCTGGCGCTGCCGCGCTTCACCGGCGGCAAGAAGACCCCGCCGCCGCTGCAGCGGATGAAGAGCGAGGACCTGCTCGCCGCGGTATTCCCCGACCAGGTCGCCTGCATGGAGAACATCGTCGGCGAACGCGAGGTGCCGGACCACCCGCTGGTCCGGCAGACCCTGCACGACTGCCTGCGCGAGGCGATGGACGTGGACGGCCTGCTGCAGATCCTGCGCGACCTGGAGCAGGGCACGATCCGTGTGGTCGCGCGCGAGCTGACCGCGCCCAGCCCGTTCGCCGCCGAAGTGCTGAATGCCGCGCCGTATGCGTTCCTCGACGACGCGCCGCTGGAGGAACGCCGCACGCGCGCGGTCCAGGCTCGCGGCCTGGACGGCGCCGGCAGCGCCGACGACCTCGGCCGGCTCGATCCCGCGGCGATCGCCGCCGTGCGCGCCGAAGCCTGGCCGCAGGTGCGCGACGCGGACGAGATGCACGAGGCGCTGACCCTGCTGGGCTTCGTCACGGCCGGGGAAGTTGCCGCCAATCTCGGCTGGGCCGAGCGCCTGCAGGCACTGGCCAGGGCCAGCCGCGCCACCCGCCTGACCGTAGGAGCGCACCCTGTGCGCGAATGCTCTTTGCAGCGGCCGCGACAAGGGCATTCGCGCACAGGGTGCGCTCCTGCGGTTGTCGTATGGACGTCCGCCGAGAAGCTGCCGCTGTGGCTGGCGTTGCATCCCGGCGCGGCGATGCAGCCGGCGATCGCCGCACCGGCCGAATACGCCGCCAAGGCCCCGACCCGCGACGATGCCTTGCGCGAGCTGGTGCGGGACCGTCTCGGCGGGCTCGGCCCGGTCACCGTGGCGACGCTGGCGCCGTCGCTGGCGGTCGCGACCGCTGAGGCCGAGCTGGCGCTGACCCGGCTGCAGTCCGAAGGCTACGTGATGCAGGGCCGTTTCACCGCCGACGCCGCCGGCACCGAATGGTGCGAGCGCCACCTGCTGGCGCGCATCCATCGCCTCACCCTGGGCCGGCTGCGCCGCGAGATCGAACCGGTGAGCCGGCACGAGCTGATGCGCTTCCTGTTCGACTGGCAGCATGTCTCCGCCGCCACCCGGCTGCACGGGCCGGATGCGCTCGATGCCACGCTGGCGCAACTGGAAGGCTACGAGGCGGCCGCCGGCGCATGGGAATCGGAGATCCTGCCCGCCCGCATCGGCGACTACGCCACCAGCTGGCTGGACGCGCTGTGCCGCAGCGGACGCATCGCCTGGAGCCGCCTGCGGGCGGGTGGCGGTGCCGGCCCGCTGCGCAGCACGCCGATCGTGCTGCTGCCGCGAAGGGACATGGCCGTCTGGACGTCCATCGCCAGCGGCGATGAAACACCGGACACCCTGATCTCATCGCGCGCGCAGGCGGTGGCCGATGCGCTGCGCGATCAGGGTGCGCTGTTCTTCGACGAACTGCTGGGCATCACCCGTCTGCTGCGCACCGAGCTGGAGGATGCACTCGGCGAACTGGTCGCGGCCGGCCGGGCCAGCGCCGACAGTTTCGCCGGCCTGCGCGCCCTGCTGCTGCCGGCCGCCAAACGCGACGGCGGGCGGCATCGGCGCCTGCGGCGGCACCCGTTCGGCGGGATCGAGGATGCGGGCCGCTGGGCGCTGGTTCGCGGTTCCCCCTTCCCCGCCGGAGAGAAGCTGTCCGCAGGAGCCTGCCCCGGACCTGTCCCGGGCACGGATGAGGGGCGGGCGCCCGCGGGAGAATCCATTGAAGGTTCGCGGCAAGAGCAGCCCCTCACCTCAATCCTCTCCCCGCGGGGGAGAGGAGGCGAGCGTGGCGCTCTGCGCCGGGTTGACTCGATCGAAACGGAACACGTCGCGCGCACCCTGCTGCGCCGCTATGGCGTGGTGTTCTGGAAGCTGCTCGAACGCGAGGCGCCGTGGCTGCCGTCGTGGCGCGAGCTGCGGCAGGTGTATCACCGGCTCGAAGCGCGCGGGGAAATCCGCGGCGGACGCTTCGTCGAAGGCCTGGTCGGCGAACAGTTCGCGTTGCCGGAAGCGATCGCGCCCCTACGCGCCGTGCGCCGGCGCGGCGGCGACGGCGAACTGGTTTGCCTCAGCGGCTGCGATCCGCTGAACCTGGTCGGCACCGTGCTGGTGGGCGACAAGGTGCCGGCGCTGGCCGGCACGCGCGTGCTCTATCGCGACGGCATCGCGATCGCCGCCCTGGTGGGCGGCAGGCCGACGGCGTTGACCGAACTTTCCTCCGCCCAGGCGCAGGCGACGGAACACGCGTTGCTGCGGCGTGCACGGCCGCGGCCCGACGTTCCCGGGTTGAACGGACGACCGCGCTCGGCGTGAGCGCGGCCGCCGCTGCATGCCCGGCTCAGGGCTTGACGTTGTCGGTCTGCCCGATGAAGCGCACGACGTTGTCGTGCAGCTGCTTCAACGACGGCTCGTGCGCGTACACCATGTGGCCGGACGGATACCACGAAAAGCTGAGGTTGCCGTCGAGGCTGGCCGGAATCGGCAGGTGATGGTCCTCGTAGTCGGCGGCAAAGAACGGCGTGGCCAGATCGTAGTAGCCGCCGTTGACGTACACCTTGAGGTTCGGGTTGGTCTTCATCGCCATCGCCAGATCGGTCATCACGTTGGTCGAGGACTGCAGCGCCTCGCCGTGGACGCCAGGCGCCTTGTGCGAGAAATCCCAGTGGTCGATGTCGGCGAACAGCCGGTACTGCTTGCCCGCGCCGAACTTCAGCTGCTTGCGCACGTAGTCGTTGAATGCGGCGACATAGGCCGAGCTGATCGCCGAGGACTGCGGGTCGTACTCGGAACTCTTGCCCATCGGATCGATCGACGGGCCGGCGAAGCGCGTGTCCAGCCGTCCGGTGGTGGTGTCGTCGCCGGCAAGCAACTCGTGCTCGAACATGCCGCCGGTCACGCGCAGGTTGGCCTTCAGCAGGTAGGCCACCGGCAGGCCGGTGTACTGGTGCAGCTTCTCCGCCACCGCCTGCTTCTGCGCTTCGCCGAGGCGCGAGCCGGCCATCAATGCCTGGGCGTATTCGCCCGTCGCATACTGCTCCACTTCCTTCAGGAATGGCTGCAGCGCGGCCGGCTGCTGCGGCAGCTTGTGGTGGTAGAACGCGGTGGCGGCAAACGTCGGCAGCCCGAGTTCATACGGCAGGTCGATGCCCGGATTGAACTCGGGACCGTCGATGCTGGTGTCGAAATTGAGGATCTGCGAGAGCAGGATCACGCCATTCAGGTCGACGCTGTCCTGGTTCTCCAGGATGTTGGCCAGCACCGCCGAACGGGTGGTGCCGTAGCTCTCGCCGAACAGGTACTTGGGCGAATTCCAGCGGCCGTATTTGGACATGAACTGGGTGATGAACTGGGCAAACGCGTGGCCGTCGCCATCCACGCCGTAGATCGCCTTCTTGCGGCCCTTCATCTGCTCGGCGCGCTTGGCCTTGTCCTTGTCGTCGGCAATCAGCCGGCTGAAGCCGGTGCCGGGCGCGTCGATGAACACCACGTCGGAGGCATCGAGCAGGCTGTAATCGTTGTTGACCAGCCGATACGGCGCCGCCGGCGTGTGGCTGTGGTCGGACGTCACCACCCGCCTCGGGCCGAATGCGCCCATGTGCAGCCAGACCGAGGACGATCCGGGGCCGCCGTTGTAGAGGAAGGTGATCGGCCGTTTCGCCGCGTCCGCGCCCTTCTTGAAGTAGGCGACGTAGAACATGCTCACCTGCGGCTCGTCCTCCTTGTCGCCGCTGCCGTGCAACACCAGCGTGCCGGCCACCGCCTTGTAGTCGATGCGTTTGCCTTCGACCGTGACCGAGCCCTCACTGGTGGCGGACTGCGGTTGCAGCAATGCCGCCTCTGGCGCGGCCTCGGGCTTGGCCTTGTCGTTCTTGCCGGCCGGACTGGCGACGGCAGCCGAGCTGATCAGCAGCGCGGCAAGCGCCGCGGCAAGGGGAAGTTTGCGCATGGGTGGGCATCCTCGAGTGCTGAGGCGCGGCGCGCCCCGGGGAATCCGCAGCATAAGGACCGGCCGACCGCCTTTCACCCCCCAGAAGTCACTGCCGCGCGCAACCGGCCATCGCGGAAACGGATCCATCGGGTCGATTCAGTGACTGATCCTTTCCAGCGCCATGCCCCTGGTCGCCGGCCCGAAGACGCCGATCACGACGATGCCCACGACCATCGCGATCGCGATGAACACGGCCACCGCGGACACGCCGCCGGCGCCGAGGAAGTAGCCGATCGCCAGGCCCGCGAAGGCCGCCGCGATGCGGCTCCACGAATACACGAAACCGATGGCGCGGGCGCGGATGCGGGTGGGGTAAAGCTCGGCCTGGTAGTTGTGGTAGGCGTAGGACATCACGTTGGCGGCGAGCGTGAACAGCACGCCCAGCGCAATCAGCAGCACCGGGCTGCTGGCCTGCGAGAACGCCAGCATGGCCAGGCCCATCACCACCAGTCCCAGCATGATCTGGCGCTTGCGTTCCACGCGGTCGGCGAACAAGGTACCCAGCAGCGGACCGAGCGGGTTGGCAATGGCGATGATGAAGGAGTATTCGAGGCTGTGCGTGACGGTGATGCCGCGCGCGATCAGCAGCGTCGGCACCCACGCGGCGAAGCCGTAGAAGCCGATCACCTGGGCCATGTTGAATACCGAAAGCATCAGCGTGCGCGTGCGGTACTGCGGCTGGAAGATCTCCACGAAGCGCCCCAGGCCGGTCTCCTCGGCCTGCGCCAGCGCGGGCGGCGCCAGCGGCTTGCCGGTCTCCGCGACCACCCGCTCCTCGAGCGCCGTCATGATCGCATCCGCCTCGTCGATGCGGCCCTGCAGGGCCAGCCAGCGCGGACTCTCCGGTATCCCCTGCACCAACAGCCACACCAGCACCGCGCCGACCGAACCGGTCAGCACCACCCAGCGCCAGCCGTCGATGCCGAGCGGACTGAGCGGCACCAGCAACCAGGCCAGCAGCGCGACCACCGGCACGATGCAGAAGGTGATGAACTGGTTGACGGAAAACGCGCGGCCGCGTTCCGCGCTGGGGATCAGTTCGGAAATGTAGGTATCGATGGTGACCAGCTGCACCGCAAAGCCCACACCGGCGATGAAGCGCCAGACGTTCAGCAGTTCGCCGGTCTGCTGGAACGCCATGACCGCGGTGCAGCTGACGTACCAGACCAGCGACCAGGTAAACACCGGGCGCCGCCCGAAGCGGTCGGCCATCTGGCCGAACAGCATCACGCCCACCCACAGGCCGGCAAAGGTGCTGAACACGAAGGTGCCGAAGCCGGCGATCTTGATCGTGTCCAGGCTGGCAAAAAGGCCCAGCGATTGCGGCGTGAACAGGCCCGATTTCATCATCCCTGGCGCAACGTAGCCGGTGAAGAACAGGTCGTAGAACTCGAACACGCCACCGAGCGAAATCAGCAGGATGATCTTCCATATCGTGCGCGACGGCGGCAGCCGGTCGAGGCGGGCGGCGATCCGGGCGGAGGCAATTTCAGACACGTTGTATCTCCATGGGCGGTGTGTGCGATTGCCGATCAAGGCGGGAGCAGATGCTGGAATCCGCCGCGTCGAAGACGGTCGTGCCGGTCCTGATCAGGCGGTCAGGCATTTGCTCCGGGAGCATCGTTCCTTCGAATCGGGCGATGCCCTCAGTTGGCGCACAACGCGTGGCGAGTCTAGCGTTTTGCTATTTCTTGTAGGTAAGCACGCTGAAGGTGTTGTCGAAATAGAAGTTCGGATAGAACGGCGCTACGGCGGTATCCACTTTTCTGGCCGGGTTGACGCCACCCTCGGCGGCAACCAGGTACACGCGATCGCGTTTCACGTCGAGCGCCAGTGTCCGTGCCATGGGCCGGGTGGTGATGGCTTGTTCGAGTCGATAACGGTCGGGGCTTTCCTGGTCGATCACGAGCAGATTGGCGTCGAGCCCGTTGGAAGCGTAGACACGATGTGTGGCTGGGTCGAAGGCAATGCCGTCATTGCCGCGACCGATTGGCAGGCTGGCGACCACCGCGCCGGTCTTCGCATTCAGTACGGCCAGCAATGGATGATCGCTGCGACAACCGGCGAAGATGCGCTGGTGCTCGGCATCGTAGTCCAATCCGGTCGGTTGGTGGCACGGTGCGGTCGGCCAGCTCGCGGTAACCGTGTGAGTACGTGCATCGATGCGCAACACCACGTCGCGATCACGCTCGGCCACGAACATGTTGCCGTGGCCGTCCGGCGCCGACGCCTCGATGTGGCGGCTGGCCAGCGGCAGCGTCGCCGTCAGCTTGCCGCTGTGTGCGTCCATGAACGCGACCTTGCCGCTGTCGCCCATGGTGAACATGATCTGCCCGGTCACCGGATCGTAACTGCCGGCATCGGCGTTCTTGCCGAAATGGATACGTCGAATCGTTTTCAACGTGGCGAGGTTGAAGACGGTGGTCGAGCCATCGCCGTTGACGGTGAAGCCGCGATTGATCTGCGGCACCAGAATCGCCTTGTTCGCGCCCTGCGAGTCGACAATCGTGGCAACGAGCTTGTGCGTGGCCACGTCGAACACGCCGACGCCATCGTGCCGGCGGCCGATGAACAGGTACGAGCGTGCGGCGTCGTAGGTCAGGTAGTCCCACGCCGGCGCCTTGCCCGGCAGGGTCACTGCCGAACTCAGTCGGTAGAAGCGCGTCGCATGGCTCGGCACCGGCAGCAGGCACAGAGCGGCGATGGGTGCCGCCATCCGGAAGCCCAGGCGCATTATTTTTTGCTGGCGGTTTTTGCGCATCATTGATTCCTGTTTGCCTGATCGGCGTGGCGGTGCGCGCTCCAGCAGAGCTGCCCCGCATGCTGCGTCGGACGGATTGAAGCGGTGCTTCACGAAATGCATGCGCCACATTCGTTCCAGCACCACCGGCGGACCACCTCTGCGTGCCTTCGGATAGTGCGGCTCGATCACGGCGTGCGACAAGCGGCTGTCGCCCGGTCCGGCTGCGCGTGGGGACACGCAGCCGGAGCCGGGACATGCGCCTTACCTCATAGCTTGACCTTGAGGCCGACGAAGTACGTGCGTCCCACCACATCGTAGGTCGCCGCATCCGTCAGCAGTGATGCGCCCGCGATCCGCGGCGGGGCCTTGTCGGTCAGGTTGGTGACGCCCGCCGTGAACATGATGTTGTGCGTCGCCTGCCAGTGGCCATCCAGGTCGAAGTAGTTGTAGGCCGGCACGCCCGGATAGCCGCTGCCGGCGCCGCCCATCAGGTCGGTCATCCCGGCGATGTAGCGCCAGTGCAGCGCCGCCGACACCGGCCCGACGGCGTAGCCGAACGTCGTGTTGGCCTTCCACTTCGGATGCGACAGATCGGAGATGCTCGAACCATCGGCGGCCAACGCCGTGCTGGTATCGGCGACCGAGCCCGCGTAGTTGGCGGCCGCGACGCCCGGCACGCCGGAGATCGTCAGCGAGTGCACGTACGAGAGGAAGGTCTGCAAGCTCACCCGGCCACCGAGCGGCACCCCCAGATCTTCCAGCGGGAAGCCCCAATGGGCCTCCACGTCCACGCCCGTCGTGACATAGGAGCCGATGTTTTCCGAGGACTCCCGGCCCAGGGTGATCGCTCCGGTGGTCGGATCGCGCGTGATCCGCTGGCAGAAGGGATTGTTCTCCGAGTAGCTCGGATTGGCGTTGTTGGCGTTGTAGCAGTCCTGCAGCACCGAATCGAGGGTCACGCCCGCGATCGCGCCCTTGATCGCGGTGTGGTAGTAGTCGAGGGACATGCCGAGGTCACGCGCCAGCGGCGCCTTGAAGTGCGGCGTCAGCACCCAGCCCAATGTGTAGGTATCGGACTTCTCCGGCTGCAGGTCCGTATTGCCGGTGATGATGCCGTTCGCCGAATTGAGGCCGTAGGTGAACGACGGATACACCGACGCCGGCACGCCCTGCGCCTGGCACAGCGCCGCCACCTGCGCGGCGTTCGGACCGCTGCGCTGCAGGCTGCCGAGCTCGCACGGATCGCCATCGATGCTGTCCTGCGCCTGCACGGTCGGGTTGTACAGCTCCTGCAGGCTCGGCGCGCGGATCGCGCGGTTGAACCCGCCACGGAACATCAGCGCATCGTCAACCTGCCAGCGCAGGCCCACCTTCCAGGTGTTCTCGCCGCCGAACAGGTCGTAATGCGAATAGCGTTCGCCGAGGTCGAGCGAAAGCTTCTTCACCAGCGGCTTGTCGCGCAACAGCGGCACGCTCAGCTCGCCGAACAGCTCGCCCACGTTCATCGAGCCGCCGGTCGAACCGATCAGGTCGTACGACGGGGAAATGATGTCCGGAGGGATCGGCGAGGGCATCACGTTGAACGCCGGGTTCAGCGCCGAATCGGCCTGGTAGTTGAACCGGTCGGAGCGGTAGTCGGCGCCGAACGCGGCCTCGACCGTCCCTGCCCACAGGTCGCCGAGGTCGCCGCTCACGGTGCCCTGGAAGTAATCCTGCGACAGCACCATGCGGTTGTGCGCGGTGCCCGTGACGTACGCCAGGCAGCCGGGACTCAGCGGGTGGTTGCCGAGCGGATTCCAGGCGTAGCCGACGCAGTTGTTGCCATTGGAACCGATGTAGTTGGCGGTGCCGTACAACATCGTCTCGAGCGCCGGCAGGTTGACGTTGTTCTGCTGGTCGTTGTTGAAGTTGGTCTGGCCGTAGGAGGCGAACGCGTTCCACTTCCAGCTCGACAGGCCGAACCAGCCATTGAGTCCGGCGGTCAGCTGATAGTCGTTGTAGTGGAAGGTCTCGATGCGCGGCCCCATCCCGGTCAACCAGGCCTCCATCTCCAGCGGCCCGGTGCTCGGCGTGCCCGTGCGCGCGTTGAGCAGGGACATCAGCGCCGCATTGCCCGTCACGAACGGATTGTTCTGCGGCACGTAGACGTACTTGCCCGGACCGACGAACGCGGGGCCGTTGTCGTCCGTGGCCGTCGAGCTCATGAAGTTGACCTGCGCGTAGGCCTCAAGGTCTTCGTTGACGTTGTAGGTGACCTTCGAGAACAGGTTGATCCGATGCGACGGCACCTGCACGAAGAAGTATTTGCCGAGGTAGTTCTCGATCGTGGAGCAGTTCGGGGAAATCGCCAGGCCCGGGATCTGGCCCACCGGCCCCTTGTAGTTCTGCACGCAGTTGCCCGGCGCGCGCGTGGTGAACAGGGTGCCGTCGCTGTTCACGCCGACGTAGCCGCCGTAGTTCCCGGTGCCGGCGATCGGCGTCGTGCCGGGGTAGCCGGCCAGGATGGAGTTGACCGCGGAAATCGGAATGTTTCCGCCGAGCTCGCCGGCGCTGAAGATGCCTTCCGGTGCGCGCGGCACGGCACGAGGGAAGTTGATGGGGTCGGAGAAGAAGGTGCGGTCCGCGCCGGTGATCGCATCGCGCCGGTTGTACTCGACGTCAATGACCGCGTTGCCCTTGTTGTCGGCGAACTTGCTGCCCATCAGCACGCTGGCGCTGTTTTCCTGGCCACCGCCCTTGCTGGTGCCGCCCGTCTGGGCGGAGAGCTGGATGCCCTGGAAGTCCTGCCGCAGGCGGAAGTTGACGACACCCGCCACGGCGTCCGAGCCATACGTGGCCGAGGCGCCGCCGGTGATCACGTCGACGTTCTCGAGCAGCGCCATCGGAATCAGGTTCAGGTCGACCGCGCCGTTCGGGTTGGTCGGCACCAGGCGCTGCCCGTCGAGCAGTACCAGGGTGCGCTCGGCGCCGAGGCCGCGCAGGTCGGCGTAGGACTGGCCGCCCTGGAAGCCGGTGGCACCCTGCACGTCGCCGACCTCCGCCTGGCCCTGTGCGGCCGCGAACTGCGGCATCCGGCCGATCGCCGAATCGAGCGAAATCTGGCCGGCGGCGGCGATCTGGGCGATGCCGATCGTCGCCAGCGGGCTGGAAGATACTTCGCTGCGGCTGTGGACCTGGATCAGGCTGCCGGTGACCGTGACGCCTTCCAGCCGCTTGACATTTGGCTGCTTGACGGGCGCCGCGACCGGGCCGGCCGCCGCGGACTGCGGCGCGGAATCTGCAGCCGGAGAGCTCGCCCCGCCCGCGGCCGCCATGGCCTCGCCGGAGAGGTCCGCGGCGTGCGCCGCGGCAGTGGTGGCCACGAGCCCCGCCACGATCATGAATATGGCGCGCGCGAGTGGCCGCTGTACGAATGACCGGGTGCGGGTACCCATACCCGATAGCGACTCTGGATCATCCTCAAATTTAGGCGCCAAGACAGACCGTGACGAAAATGCCGTCACAACCGGCAGCATCGCAGATGCAACGGTATACTTGCTTTTCATGATTTAGCCCCCTCCACGGTATGTCCGAATTGTTCGGAACGGAACATGACGAATCAAAGATTCCGGTCGCCCGACAACGACAATCTGCTCCCCCGGTAACTTCGACTACACGAAACCTGTAGCGCCGACGGTGTCGTCGGCAATGTCCTTCAGCGGCATCTCGACCTCGAACTGGTCGCCTTCCTTGTCCACTTCCAGCACCGGCATTCCGGTGTTCGCCACGCCCATGTCGTCGGCGTCGGCCGGCTTGCCGATCCGGCCGCTGCGTGACAGCTACCCTAGGGCAGCTACCTGACGCTTACCTGTAAGGATTCTTAAAATTTCTTCAGGTTTGCGCCGGCACGCGACGCCTGCCCGTGCCCGGCGCCACGGCCGACCTCCCGCCACGGGCGGCCCGCGCTCGGGCGGCCGTCCCCGGGTTGTGCGGCGCGTCACCGGGTCGGCGCGGCGCTGGCCTACACTCGCCTCGCAAGGTCGACAGGCAGGTGCGCCATGAAGATTCTCGTCGTCGAAGACCAGCAGCGTCTCGGCCAGTTTCTCAAGCAGGGACTCAGTGAATGCGCTTACACGGTGTGCTGGGTCGGCACCTGTGCGGACGCGCGCGATGCGCTCGCGGAAACCAACTACGACGTGATCATTCTCGACCTCAGCCTGCCCGATGGCGACGGTCTGCAACTGCTCTCGGAATGGCGTCGCTGCGGCTTCAATGAATCGGTGCTGATCCTCAGTGCGCGCGACGCGGTGGAGGATCGCATCAAGGGACTCGACCTCGGCGCCGACGACTATCTGCCCAAGCCCTTCAGTTTCGACGAGCTGCTCGCCCACGTGCGCTCCCTGCTGCGGCGCCAGTCGGCAGTCAAGCAGACGGTGATCACCCATCGCTGCGTACGGCTGGACCTGCTGGGGCACACGGTCAAGCTCAGGGAGCAGACGATCGACCTCACCAGCCGGGAATTCGCGCTGCTGGAGATCTTCATGCAGAACGCGGGGCGCACGCTCACGCGTTCGTACATCTCCGAGCGGATCTGGCCCGGGCTGGCCGACACCAACCTGCTGGACGTCTACATGAGCCGCCTGCGCACCAAGCTGGAGCCCGAGCTGGGCGAGCCGCTGTTCAAGACGCTTCGGGGGATCGGCTACCAGCTGGTATGAAGTCGATCGGTGCGCGCATCACGTTCTGGTTCGTGCTGAGCTCCACGCTTGCCCTCGCCTGCCTGTTCGGCGCCGGCTACCGGCTGCTGCAGAACTACGTGATCCACGATCTGGATCTGCTCAACGCCGCGGAATTCCAGCAGATCAAGGCACGCCTGGGTTCGGACTATGCGTCGCTGAACCCCGAGATCATCAACGAACGGATTCGCCAGACCACCGAATACGCGTCGGTGCTGTTCTACATCAGCATCGATTCACCTCGGCACGGCAATCTGTTCCGCTCGAAAAACCTGGCCGGCCATCCGCTGCCGGACGTGAAGGGCAGGCGGGTCTTCAACGGCAGCATGCCCGGCGTCGGCGAGCTGCGCATCGCGGAGTTCGTGCTGCCGCCGTTCGACGTCAGCGTCGGCACGCCGATGGACCAGGTACGGCGCGCGATGGTGGCCTATACCCAGGTCAGCCTGGCGCTGCTGCTGGGCATGATCCTGGCCAGCATCATGATCGGGCTGGGACTGTCGCGCCTGATGTTGCGCCCGGTGCGACTGATCGGCGAGACCGCCAACCGGATCCGCTCCGACAACCTCACCGAACGCATCAGTGTCAGCGGCATCGACGACGAGATCTCCGATCTGGCCCGGCTGCTGAACCAGATGTTCGACCGGCTCGAATCCTCGTTCAACCAGGTGCGCCAGTTCAGCGCCGAGGTGTCGCACGAGCTCAAGACGCCGCTCTCGCTGGTACGGCTGCATGCGGAAAAGCTGCTCGTCGACGGCACACTGAGCCAGTCCCAGGAGGAGGCCGTGCTGGTACAGCTGGAGGAGTTGGCCCGCGTCAACCAGATGGTGGACGAACTGCTGTTTCTGTCGCGTGCCGAGGCGCAAGGCGTCCGCATGGACATGGCGGTGCAGGATCCGCATCGTTTCCTGCAGCACTTCGAGCAGGACGCCTGCGCACTGACCGAACACCACGGGCGTCGCCTGCACTGCACGCATCACGGCAAGGGCAAGGTGGCGTTCGAGGAGCGCTGGCTGCGGCAGGTGGTGCTGAACATCCTCACCAACGCGCTGAAAGCCTCGCCGCCGGGAGGGCTGATCACGCTGCGCTCGGAGTTCGTACCGCGTTTCTGGCGGGTCAGCATCGAGGACGAAGGCCCGGGACTGACCCGGGAACAGTGCGAACGCGCCTTCGAGCGCTTCGTGCGCTTCAATCAGTCCGGCACGGAGGACCGCGGCAGCGGACTGGGCCTGGCCATCTGCCGCAGCATCATTCAGCTGCACAACGGGCAGATCCACGCCGAACCAGGCGCCGAGGGCAAGGGCCTGCGCGTGGTGTTCGAGCTCCCGGCAGGCCAGCCGGATGCCGTCGAGAAGATCCTCCCGCGGGCGCACTCGAACAGCTGATCCGGCGCGGCCTGCTGGCATCCGCCGTTCTCATGCCGCGCACTTCACGCGTGCGTCATGGCGCAATCCTGCCACCGGACTTCACCTCCGCTGGCGGCAGGCGAATGATCCGATGGCTGCATCGACAGCGGCCACTGCACGTTCCGCGAGGCATCGCGGAGGGCCTCGACGTGACGGGCACTGCACCGGGCATCGGGCTGGTCAGGCACGCCGACCCCGCGCACGCGAGGGCGCGTCGGCCGCGGCAGACGCGCCCTCGCGTGCGGATCCACCCGGCCTAGCCGATCGGCAACACCGTGCGCTGGTGGGCATCGTTGATGACTTCCGCGGCCGACAGGTAGAACGCCAGCAGCGCCGTGAGCAGTCCACAGTAACCGCCGGCGACATGCAGCGCGGCCATCGCCGTCCATTCGCCCGCGGCAAGCAGGAAGAAGGTGATCCACAACGCCAGGAAGATCAGCTGCAGTGCGCGCGGCTTCTTGAGGGTGGCCACCCACATGTAGAAACTGAACACGCCCCACATGAACAGATACCAGCCGACGAAGCTGGCCGGCACCTTGTCATGCAGGAACAGCACGAACAGCGCGAACGACCACCAGAACGCACCGTAACTGAGAAAGGCGGTGGTGCCGAAGGTATTGCCGCCCGGCATTTCCATCACCCCGGCGATCATCTGCGCGGTCCCGCCGAAGGCGAGTGCGACCGCCAGCACCATCGGCATGGCGTCGCCGCTGAACCAGCCGACGTTGATGATGCTCAACAACCACGTCGTCAAGGCGAATCCCGCAAGACCCAGCGGGGCCGGGTTGGCGAATTTTTTCGGTGCGCTTTCAGTGCTCATTCTACGATCCCCTTGAATTGGTTCAGACGAATGTCGTCGTCGCGAATTGCAGCCGCCCTGCCATGAGGGCCCACCCCTCGACTCCAGGCGAGCATGGTCATGCTGCGGCGCGGGCCGCTATTCGCCATTGGTCTAAGCTCGACCAAAGTCGAGCCGCCGACAGCCACGCATGGCACGATGCGAGGCTACACTCGACTCTTGCCGGCCGTTGCCGGCATTCCGACCCGCATCGCCGCTACCCGAGCCGCAGGAGGCATCCCATGTCGAAGCTTTATCCGGTAAAACCCGAATTCGCCGCCAAGGCGCGCATCGGCAAGGACGACTACACGCGCCTGTACGCCGAGTCGATGCGCGACCCGGAAGGCTTCTGGAAACGCGTCGCGCAGCGGCTGGACTGGGCGAAGGCGCCCACCATCGCCAAGAACGTTTCCTACGACGCCAAGGACCTGCACATCCGCTGGTTCGAGGATGGCCTGCTCAACGTCTCGGCCAACTGCCTCGATCGCCACCTGGCCGAGCGCGGCGACAAGACGGCGATCATTTTCGAAGGCGACGATCCGAGCGAATCGCGCCGCGTGAGCTACCGTGAGCTGCACGCCGAGGTATGCAAGTTCGCCAATACGCTCAAGCACCTGGGCGTGCGCAAGGGCGACCGGGTGGCGGTCTACATGCCGATGATCCCCGAGGCGGCCGTGGCGATGCTGGCCTGCGCGCGCATCGGCGCCATCCATTCGGTGGTGTTCGGCGGCTTTTCTCCCGATTCGCTCGCCGGGCGCATCGCCGATTCGACCATCAAACTGGTGGTGACCGCCGACGAAGGCGTGCGCGGCGGCCGCAAGATCGCGCTCAAGGCCAACGTGGACGCCGCCCTCGAGCGCCCGGGCACCAGCAGCGTGGAGACGGTCATCGTGGTGCGCCGCACCGGTGCGGCGGTGGCGATGCAGTCGCCGCGGGACCGCTACTACCACATCCTGATGGAGGGACAGTCGGCCGACTGCCCGGCCGAGCCGATGGAAGCCGAGCACCCGCTGTTCATCCTCTACACCTCCGGCTCCACCGGCAAGCCCAAGGGGGTGGTGCATACCTCCGGCGGGTATCTGGTCTACACCAGCTATACGCACGAGGCGATCTTCGATCTGCGCGAGGACGACGTGTTCTGGTGCACCGCCGACGTGGGCTGGATCACCGGCCACAGCTATGTGGTGTACGGCCCGCTCGCCAATGGCGCCACCGTGGTGATGTTCGACGGCGTGCCCAACTATCCGGACGTGAGCCGGTTCTGGCAGGTGGTGGACAAGCACCAGGTCACGATCTTCTACACCGCGCCGACCGCCATCCGTGCCCTGATGCGCGACGGCGAGGCACCGGTCAAGAAAACCTCGCGCAAGTCGCTGCGGCTGCTCGGCACGGTCGGCGAACCGATCAATCCGGAGGCCTGGGAGTGGTACTACCACGTGGTCGGCGAAGAGCGCTGCCCGATCGTCGACACCTGGTGGCAGACCGAAACCGGCGGCATCCTGATCACGCCACTGCCCGGCGCCATCGCCACCAAGCCCGGTTCGGCCACATTGCCGTTCTTCGGCATCAAGCCGGCCATCGTCGACGCCGCCGGCGACGTTCTTGCGGGCGCCACCGAAGGCAACCTGGTGATCACGGATTCCTGGCCGGGGCAGATGCGCACGCTGTACGGCGACCACCAGCGTTTCATCGATACCTATTTCAGCGCCTACCCCGGCAACTACTTCACCGGCGACGGGGTGCGTCGCGACGAAGACGGCTATTACTGGATCACCGGCCGCGTCGACGACGTGATCAATGTTTCCGGCCACCGGCTGGGTACCGCCGAAGTGGAAAGCGCGCTGGTGGCGCATCCGAAGGTCGCCGAGGCGGCGGTGGTCGGCTGTCCGCACGACATCAAGGGCCAGGGCATCTATGCCTATGTCACGCTGATCAGCGGCGAAGTCGGCAACGACGAACTGCGGATGGAGCTGGTGGCGTGGGTGCGCAAGGAAATCGGCCCGATCGCCACCCCCGATTACCTGCAGTGGGCACCGGGCCTGCCGAAAACCCGCTCCGGCAAGATCATGCGGCGCATCCTGCGCAAGATCGGCGAGAATCTGCCCGACCAGCTCGGCGACATTTCCACCCTGGCCGACCCCGGCGTGGTGAAGAGCCTGGTGGAAGAGCGGCTGATCAAATGAGGCAAGGGTAGGGGCGCATCTTGTGCGCGAATGGATTTGCCGACATCCTCACAGGAGCATTCGCGCACAAGCTGCGCCCCTACCATGTCCATGGCTCCCATGACCGATGTCCTGATCGCCGATGATCACCCGCTGTTCCGCGACGCGCTCCAGCGCGCGGTGCACGGCGCCTTGCCGCAGGCCCAGGTGCGCACGGCCGACACCGTGCATTCCCTGCTGGCCATGATCGAGCAGTTTCCGGAAGCCGAGCTGCTGCTGCTGGATCTGCACATGCCCGGGGCGCGCGGTTATTCCGCACTGGCGCACATTCGCGGCCAGTATCCGGGCCTGCCGACCATCGTGGTGTCCGGCCACGAAGAGTCGCAGGTGGCGCGCCGCGCATTGGCGCACGGCGCCAGCGGCTACATCCCGAAATCGACCCCCGGCGAAGTGATCGTGCAGGCGATCCGCGCCGTGCTGGACGGCGACGTGTGGCTGCCGCACCAGCTGCTCGGCGGCGCAGTGACGCTGAAGACCGAAGAGGCCGATGCGGCCGCGTGCATCGCCATGCTCACGCCGCAACAGTTCCGGGTGATGACGATGATCGCCGAGGGCCTGCTCAACAAGCAGATCGCGTGGGAGCTGGGCGTCTCCGAAGCCACGGTGAAAGCGCACATGACCGCGATCATGCGCAAGATGGGCGTCAACAACCGCACCCAGGTTGCGCTGATTGCCAGTCAGCTGGCGGTTGACCCGGTAGCCATGCCGGATTTTTCGGACGAGGACGACTGAGCGCGCGCCGCGCGCCGGCCACCCTACTTGCGCAGCAATGCCGTGAGCAACGACCGCAGTGCCGCCGGCCTGACGGGTTTGTGCAGGATCGGATAACCCAGTGCCCGGGCGCGTTGCTTCAGTTCGCTGCTGCCATCGGCGGTGATCATCACCGCCGGCGGCAACTGGAGATATTCGCTGCGCAGCACCTGCAATACCTGCAGGCCATCGGCCTCGTCGGCGAGATGGTAATCGGCCAGAATCAGGTCGAACTTGCCATGGGCCAGCTCGTTGCGCGCCTGTTCGAGATCCAGCGCCACCCGGCAATCGACCCCCCAGCGACCAAGCAGCGCGCGCATGCCTTCCAGGATCGTCACGTCGTTGTCCAGACACAGCACGGTCAGCGGCAGTTGCCGGTCCGGGCCGCTGCGTTGCACCTCCTGGCGCCGCAACGGCACCGCCGCATTGCGCGGCACGGTCACCGCAAAACAACTGCCGCGATCCACCTTCGACTTCAAATCGAGCCGATGATCGAGGATGCCGGCCAGCCGGTCGCAGATCGACAGCCCCAGCCCAAGTCCTTTCTCTCCCCATGGCGATGGCTGGTTCAGCCGCTGGAATTCATCGAAGATGCGGGCGCGCTGTTCGGGAGCGATCCCCGGACCGGAATCCCATACCTCGATCCGCACTTCGCCCTGCGCGCGGCGTGCCCCCAGCAGTACCGTGCCCTGCCGGGTATAGCGCAGCGCGTTGGACAGGAAGTTCTGCACGATCCGGCGCAGCAATTGCGGGTCGCTGCGCACCGCCAGTTTCGTCGGCACCACCCGCAGGCGCAGCCCGCGCTTTTCGGCCACCACGGCGAACTGCGCCTTCAACGAATCGAACAGTTCGGCCAGCGCAAAGCCGCCCACCTCCGGCCGGTAAGTGCCGGCATCCAGCCGCGACGTATCCAGCAGCGCATCGAGCAGGTCCTCGGCGGCCAGGAACGCGGCATCGATGCGCTCGGCCAGCTGGCTCGCCTCGGCATCCAGGCCGGGGTGCTGGCGCAGGGCCGAGGTGAACAGGCGCGCCGCATTCAGCGGCTGCAGCAGGTCGTGACTGGCCGCGGCCAGGAACCGTGTCTTGGAGATGTTCGCCGCCTCCGCCGCACGGCGTGCGTTGGCCGTGTCGACCAGCGCCTGGGACAATTCCGCCGTGCGCTGGTCGACCCGCTGTTCCAGCGTTTCGTTGATTTCGAGCAGCGCCTGCTCGGCGTGCTTGTAGGCGGTCACGTCGGTATAGGTCGTGACGTAACCGCCGTCGGGAAGCGCACGCCCGCGCATTTCGATGACCGTGCCGTCCGGGCGTATGCGCTGGAACAGGTGCGACGAACCGGCGCGCATGTAATCGATGCGTTTGGCCACGTGGTCTTCCACTTCACCCGGGCCGCATTCGCCCAGTTCGGCATTCCAGCCGATCAGATCGGCCACCGGCACGCCCACGTAGACCATGCCCTCGGGATAATCGAACAATTCCAGATAGCGCCGGTTCCATGCCACCAGGTGCATCCGCGCGTCCACCACGCTGATCCCCTGCGAGACATTTTCCAGCGTGGAGGCGAGCAGCTTGCGATTGAAGCGCAGTTCCTGCGAGGCCTCGTCCATCAAGGCCATGGCCTCGCCGATGTCCAGTCCGCTGCCGGACAAGGCGCCCATCAGGATGCGTCGCGCATTGGCCGCACCGACAGCCGACGCGAGCAGGCGCTCGGTGTGCTGGATCAGCGCGCGGTCGGCCGCTTCATTGGCCTGCAGGGGCCGGCCCCGGCGCTGCGCATATTCCTCGAAGGCGCGCGCGCTGCCGCGCTCGCCGACGATGCGTTCGGCGATCGTGCGCAGGTCCGCGAACGCCACGCGGCCGCGCCAGTCGCCGGTGCCACCCGGGTTGGCCGGATCCGGATCGACAAACATCGATGCCAGCAGCCGCTCCTCCAGGGACGGACGGAACCGCAACGAGAAGAACACCATGCAGCCGACGTTGACCAGCAGCGACCAGAACGTGGCATGCATGACCGGGTCCCAGCCACTGAGATGGAACAGTTCCTGCGGGCGCAGCCAGCTCCAGCCGAACGGGCCCGTGCGCAGCCAGTGGTCGGCATGGTCGATCTCCGGCAGCAGCAGGGTGTATGCCCACACCGCGAAACCCGCCAGCAGTCCGATCACCACGCCACGGCGGCTGGCGCCGCGCCAGTACAGCGCGGCGATCAGCGCCGGCGCGAACTGCGCCACCGCCGCAAAAGCGAGCAGCCCGGTGGCGGCGAGGTTTTCCTCGTCCGCGACCCCGCGATAGTAGACATAGGCCATCAACGCCAGGGCGACGATAGCCACCCGTCGAACCTGCAGCACCAGCTGCGACAGATCGCTGCGCTGCTCCAGGTGCAATCGCTGGATCCGCAACAGCGCCGGCATCACCAGGTCGTTGCTGATCATGGTCGACAGCGCCACGGAAGCGACGATCACCATGCCCGTTGCCGCCGAAAAGCCGCCGATGAACGCCAGCAACGCCATGCCGTGATTGCCATAGGCAAGCGGCAGCGTCAGCACCCACGCATCGGCATTGCCCTGACGTACCGGCGGCATCTGCGCGCCGGCCGCCACGATCGGCAGGACCGCGAGACTGACGATCGCCAGGTATGCCGGCATGATCCATCGCGCACGCTTGAGATCGCCCGCGTTTTCGCATTCGACCACACCGATCTGGAACTGTCTTGGCAGGCAGAACATCGCCAGAAAGGCCAGCAGCGTCTTGGCCAGAAAACCCGAAGAGATGTCGTTGTCCGAAGGCGCGACGGGCAGATGCAAGGTGGCGGACAGCCCCGGGCCATGCCAGTACGCATAACCTGCCAGCGCCACGAATGCGAGCAGCTTGATCAGCGACTCCAGTGCGATCGCCAGCATCAAGCCGTGATGATGTTCGGTCGCGTCGATGCTGCGCGTCCCGAACAGTATCGCGAACACCGCCAGCAGCATCGCGCACCACAACGCATTGTCGACGCCACCCTGTTTCGCGCTGCCGTGGACGATACCGCCGAGCACATCGAACGACACCGCCACGGCCTTCAGCTGCAATGCGATGTACGGCACTACCGCAATCACCGCGATCACCGCGACCAGCGCCGCCAGGCGATGCGACTTGCCGAAGCGCGCGCCGATGAAGTCGGCGATCGACGTGATGTTGCGCTGCTCGACCACGCGCACCAGCCGGCGCAGTAGGCCAAAGCCGAATACGAACAGCAGGATCGGGCCCAGGTAAATCGGCAGATACGCCCAGCCGGCGCGCGCTGCCGTGCCGACGGCCCCATAAAACGTCCATGACGAGCAGTACACGGCCATGGCCAGGCTGTAGACGAGCGGGCGCAATCTCGGTCGCTGCGGATACAGCGGGCGCCGATCGCCGGCATAAGCCACCACGAAGAGCAGCCCGACATACAGCACCGACACCAGCAGCATTAGCCAACCGTTGATCAAGCACCGTCTCCCCGTTCACCCGGCCATCACCGGACGCCGACCCACCGTTGCCACGCTTGTGCACAGCCGCGGGCAGCGGCACCATGGCAAGATGATTTCAACGTGCGTGCAGATACCCGCCAACGTAGCAGAGCATCTGCGCGATGACGAGATTCATGTGTGGCATCTGCCCTATCACCGTCGACGCGGGCGCGCGCCACTGCGTTCGCTTCTGGCCGGCTACCTGGGCATCGACGCGCATCAGCTCGCGCTGGCGGAGGGAGTGCACGGCCGGCCCGCACTTGCCTGCGCCCAGGACCCTTCGCTCGATTTCAACTGGTCGCACAGCGGCGAGCACGCCCTGATAGCGATCGCCAGGTCGATCAGGCCCGGCATCGATCTCGAATGCCTGCGTAGGCGTCCCAGGGCACTGGACATCGCCCGACGTTACTTCAGCGCCGACGAAGTGGCTGCTTTGTCGGCCGTGCCGGAGGCCGGCCGCAGCGCGGCATTTCTCGAGTTGTGGACCGCCAAGGAAGCCGTGCTCAAGGCGCTGGGGCGCGGCATCGCGTTCGGCTTGGAGCGCCTCAGCATCTGCCGCGTCGACGGCCAGCTGGCCCTTCGTCGACTCGATGGCGACGATGCCGGAGCATGGCAATTGCACGCCCTGCGCATCGACAGCTCGCTGGTGGCTGCGCTTGCCTGGCGTGGCGAACAGCGTCGCATTCGGCTGTGGACACTTGCCTCCGACGTCCGATAGGTACATTGTTTCCGGCCCGATCCGTGCCGTGCGCCCCCTGCCTGCAGCGCCGGCGCAGGGTCCACCTGCGAGAGCTAGCCTGCCTGCCATGACCCTGCTCAGCGTCAATCTCAACAAGATCGCGGTACTGCGCAATTCACGCGGCGGCAGCGAGCCGGACATCTGCCATGCGGCGCACACGTGCATCGAATCGGGCTGCGGCGGCATCACCGTGCATCCACGGCCGGATCTGCGGCATGTGCGCCCGGACGACGTGCGCGCGCTGGCCGTACTGTTGCGCGGCAGGGTGGAGTACAACATCGAGGGCAATCCGTTTGCCGGGGCTCGCGGCGAATACCCTGGCTTGCTCGCGCTGGCGCGCGAGGTACGCCCCACCCAGGTGACCCTGGTACCGGATGACGACGGCCAGATCACCTCCGATCACGGGTTCGATCTGCAACGCGATATCGAACGCCTGCGGCCACTGGTGGCCGAGCTGCGCGAACTGGGTTGCCGCGTCAGCCTGTTCGTCGATCCCGATTGCCGGAATTTCGATCTGGCGGTGGCGATCGGGGTGCAGCGCATCGAGATCTATACCGGCCCCTACGCGAAGGCTTTCGCCGACGGAAAATCATCCCTCGCCTTGGCGGCATGCGCGGAGACCGCACGGCGTGCGCAGCAGGCGGGCCTGGCGGTGAACGCCGGCCATGATCTCAGCCAGTCCAACCTCGGTACATTCAAGGCGGCGATCCCCGGGCTGGCCGAAGTCTCGATCGGTCACGCCCTGATCAGCGAAGCGCTGTACGAAGGGCTGGCCAGCACCGTGCGCAACTACCTGCAGATCCTGCGCTGAACAGTCCGCTTTCAGCGCCGCGATCCCGTGCCGAAAGGGCTTCGACCCCGCTGCATCCACGCAAACAAGAACCCCCGCTCCAGGCGGGGGTTCTTGAGTCACGATCGAAGCTGCCGTCCTTGCCGGATCGGCACGCACGTCAATTTGCTTCGGCGAAACCGATCTTCGTGAGGTTGTAGCTCTTCGCGTCCGCCAGCACGCGCGCGACATACTGATAGGCCACCGCATCATCGGCGGCAATCTGTATCTCGGGCTGTTCGCTCTGCTGGGCAATCACCGCGAGCTGCGCCTTCAGGCCGGGCTCGTCGACCGGCGTGTCGTTCCAGTAAAACGCCCCGCTTTGGTCGATCTTCAAACGGATCGGCTCCAGCGGGTTGGGCGGGTTGACCACGTTCGGGTTCGGCTGCGGCAGGTCGACCTTGATCTTGAGTGCGGGTATCGGCGCCGTGATCATGAAAATGATCAGCAGCACCAACATCACGTCGACCAACGGCGTGACGTTGATTTCCGACAACGGCCCACTGCTGTTGCTAGTGAATGCCATTTCTCGTCACTCCTTAGCCGGCGCAGTGGTCATGAAGCCGACATGGACCATGCCTGCATCCTTTGCATCGCCAATGATCTTTTTCACGATCTTGAACTCGGTCGACTTGTCCGCACGGATCTGCAGCTCCGGCTGTGGCGTCCTTTGTGCGTCC
>JAGWMU010000201.1 GCA_028873095.1 Pseudomonadota bacterium
TCATCACGGTTCCTGTGTGTAGGAGCGCACCCTGTGCGCGATCACAGGCCGCATCGCAACGTGTTTTCGCCCACAGGGTGGGCTCCTACAACTCATCACGGTTCCTGTGTGTAGGAGCGCACCCTGTGCGCGATCACGGGCCGCATCGCAACGTGTTTTCGCCCACAGGGTGGGCTCCTACGAATGAATCACGGCTTGCTGTAGGCCAGGTGCAGCGTGATCTTGTCGCCTTGCTTCAGGTCGGCTACCGAAGCCGGCGGGAAATGCACCTTCAACGCCATGCCTTCGGCGTTCACCGAGACCATGCCGGTTTTCTTGTTCACCTCGGTGACCGTTGCCGGCATCATGTGCATGCCCCGCATGTTCTTGGCGTGCATCATGCCGTGATGGCCGGGATGCATGGCCCCCATGGCGCCCATGCCGTTCGTGCTGTTCACGGGTTTGCCGTCCTGTACCGCGGCGGCACTGCCGACAGCCATGACCAGGGCCAGCGAACCGATCAGCGAAACCAGGGACTTGCGCGAAATATTCATGACGACAGCCTCCTTCGGTGGTTGCACGATGCAACTGGCGCAGTATGCGCCGGACCGTGTAAAGACGATCTGAAATCCGCGGCCGCCGCAGATTTCGCGCGACGACCCTCGGTGGCGCGGCACGGCATCTATACTGGCCCGATGAATTATCGCCACGCCTATCACGCCGGCAATTTCGCCGATGTCCTCAAGCACACCGTGCTGCTCGCGCTGATCGAGGCGATGCAGGCCAAGCCGAGCCCGTTCTGCTACGTCGACACGCACGCCGGCCGCGGCAGCTATGCACTGGACGGCGTCGAGGCGCGCAAGACCGGCGAGTACCGGGACGGCATCGCACGCCTGCTGTTTCCCGATCTGCACCAGGCGGGGACCGCGGCGGCGACACCCAGCCTGCCGCCGCTGCTGCGCCGCTGGCTGGACGGCATCCTGGCCCTGCCCGGCAATGACGACGGCGTGAAATGCTACCCCGGCTCGCCGCTGCAGGTCGCGCATCGGCTGCGCCCCGGCGACAGCGCGCAGCTGTGCGAACTGCACCCGGACGAGGCGGCCGGCCTGCGCGACCTGTTCCGGCACGACCCGCGCGTGCACGTGCACCAGCGCGACGGCTACGAGGCGCTGAAGGCCCTGCTGCCGCCGCAGGAAAAGCGCGGCCTGGTGCTGATCGATCCGGCCTACGAGGCCCAGGACGCCGACGCCAGGCCGGTCGAATACAGGCTGATCGAGCAGGCGCTGAAATCGGCCATGCAGCGCTGGCCCACCGGGGTTTATGCGGTGTGGTATCCGATCAAGCTGCGCAGCCAGGTGCAGCCGTTCCTGCGCGGCCTGCAGCGCAGCGGGGCCAGGCGCGTGCTGCGCGCCGAACTGCTGGTGCATCCGGACGATTCGCCGCTGCGCCTGAACGGTTCGGGCATGGCGATCCTCAATGCGCCGTGGAAGCTCGACGACACCTTGCGCGAGCCGCTGCGGGCGCTGGCCGGCCTGCTGTCGCAGGAGCGCCCGGCCAGCTGGAAGCTGGACTGGCTGCTGGATGAAACCGGCAGCTCGCTGAACACCCCCAGTCCGCTGCCCGCCTCCCGGCTACCACGGACACCGGGTCGCCGCTAAGCTCGGCGCATCCTCAAGTCAGCCGCCAGGAGCGAAGACCATGCGCAGCCGCCTTCCCGCCACCTGGATCCGCCTCGCCCTGCCGTGCGCCCTGCTGGTGCTGGCCGGCTGCGCGCCGGCACCGATCTACAAGAACTCGGCCGCCATCGTCGCCGCCCCGTTCCAGGTGGCGCAAGCGCCCGAACGCTACGCCAGCGCCCCGGTGATCTGGGGCGGACGCATCGTGCAGGTCACCAACCTGGCCGACCACAGCGAGATCGAGCTGCTGGCCTACCCGCTCGATTCCTCGCAGCGCCCCCGGGTCAACGACAGCGGCAACGGCCGCTTCATCGCCGTGATGTCCGGCTTCGTGGAACCGCTCGACTACCCGGCCGGCGCGCTGATGACGGTCAGCGGCAGGCTCGACGGCAGCCGCGCCGGCAAGGTCGGCGCGGCCGACTACGTGTTTCCGCTGGTCAACGCGATGCAGGCGCACGTGTGGACCGCCGCCGAGATGAGCCGCGGCCACAGCGACGTCCATTTCGGCGTGGGCCTGGGCATCGGCATCCACTGAAGTGTGGTGCCGCGCGCTCGGCGACCCTTTCAGCGCCGCTCTCCCGGCGCAAGGATCGGCAGCGCATGTCCGGCCACTGCGTGCACCTTCCCCAGGCTTGAAGATCAGCGCATGAACGACTCGTCCTCCTACACCCCACCGCGAATCTGGTCATGGAACGGCGCCAACGGCGGCCGCTTCGCGAACATCAACCGCCCGACCGCGGGCCCGACCCACGACAGGGAACTGCCGACGGGACGCCATCCGCTGCAGCTCTATTCCCTGGCCACGCCGAACGGCGTCAAGGTCACGGTGATGCTGGAGGAGCTGCTGGCGCTCGGCCACGACGGCGCCGAGTACGACGCCTGGATGATCCGCATCGACGAGGGCGACCAGTTCGGCAGCGGCTTCGTCGCCGTCAACCCGAACTCCAAGATCCCGGCCCTGCTGGACCGCGGCGGGCCGGCGCCGGTCCGGGTGTTCGAATCCGGTGCGATCCTGCTGTATCTGGCCGAGAAATTCGGCGCCTTCCTTCCGCTCGACACGGCCTCGCGCGCCGAATGCCTGTCCTGGCTGTTCTGGCAGATGGGCAGCGCGCCTTACCTCGGCGGCGGCTTCGGCCACTTCTACGCCTATGCGCCGAGCAAGATCGAATACGCCATCGACCGCTACGCGATGGAGGTCAAGCGCCAGCTCGACGTGCTCGACCGGCGTCTCGCCGACAACACCTATCTGGCCGGAGAGGACTACACGATCGCCGACATCGCGGCATGGCCCTGGTACGGCGCCCTGGTCAAGGGCCTGCTTTACGATGCGGGCGAATTCCTGCAGGTTCAGGGCTATACCCACGTCGTGCGCTGGGCGGAGCTGATCGCCCCGCGCCCGGCCGTGCAGCGCGGCCGGATGGTCAACCGTGCCCGGGGCGAGCCGTCCAGCCAGCTGCACGAGCGGCACGACGCCAGCGACTTCGACACCAGGACGCAGGACAAACTGACCGCGCCACGCTGACGCCCACCGCCAAGGCCTCCGCCATGATCACCCTCTACGATTGCGCGACCGCCCCGAGCCCACGCCGCGCCCGCATCCTGCTCGCCGAAAAGGGCGTCGCCCACGCAACGGTCCAGATCGACCTCCGGCAAGGGGAACAGCTGGGTGAGGCCTTCCGGCAGGTGAACCCGCAATGCACCGTACCCGCGCTGCGCACCGACGACGGGCTGCTGCTGACCGACAACGCCGCGATCGCGGCCTGGCTGGAAGCCCGCTTCCCGCAGCCGCCGCTGCTCGGCGGCACGCCGCAGGAAAAGGCCGCGATCGCGAGCTGGAACTGGCGCGTCGAGTTCGAGGGGCTGCTCGCCATTGCCGAGGCGCTGCGCAACAGCGCGCCGGCAATGGCCAACCGGGCGCTGCCCGGGCCGGTGGACTATGCGCAGATTCCCGAGCTCGCGCAGCGCGGCCTGGCCCGGACGCGGCAGTTCTTCGCCATGCTGGACGAACGCCTGGCCGATCGCGACTTCGTCGCCGCCGACCGCTTCAGCGTCGCCGACATCACCGCCGTCGTGGCCGTGGACTTCGCTCGCGTGGTCAAGCTCAGACCCGACGAACGACACCCGCACCTGCAGCGCTGGCGGGCGGCCATGGCGCAACGGGCGTCGATGTCGCTTTGAGGAACGTCAGGACACGCCGTCGTCCCGGCGGCTCTCAACAGCCGAATGGCTGGTCGAACCGGGAGGGCGAACGGAAGTCCGTGCCGAAATTCCCTAGCGGCGACTGCCCGACTCCGGATGCCGCACCTGTCCGTCCCCGCGCAGCACGAAGCGTTCGATCGTCAGCGCCTCGGCACCCATCGGGCCGTAGGCGTGCAGGCGGGTGGTGGAGATGCCGATTTCGGCGCCCAGGCCCAGTTCGCCGCCGTCGCTGAAGCGCGATGAGGTGTTGACCATCACCACCGCGGCGCGCAACGCGTGCACGAAGCGGTCGGCGACGGCCGGGTCTTCGGTGGCGATCACCTCGGTGTGGTCGGAGCCGAAGCGGCGGATGTGCGCGATCGCCTCGTCCGCGCTGTCGACCACGCGAACGGCCAGGATCAGGCCGAGGAATTCGGCCGCGTAGTCGTCGTCGGTGGCCGGCAGCATGTCCGCATGCAGTGCCCGCGAGCGCGCGTCGCCGCGCAGCTCCACGCCGCGCGCGGCCAGCGCATCGGCGGCGCGCGGCAGGAAGTCCGGCGCGATGCCTGCATGAACCAGCAGCGTCTCGATCGCATTGCAGGCGGACGGCCGGCTGGTCTTGCCGTCGATGATCAGATCCACCGCCTTGCCGACGTCGGCGGCGGCGTCCACGTACAGATGGCACACGCCCTTGTAATGCTTGATCACCGGCACCCGCGCATGTTCGGTGACGAAGCGGATCAGGCCCTCGCCGCCGCGCGGGATGATCAGGTCGACGATGTCCGACAGCTGCATCAGCTCCAGCATCGCCTCGCGGCT
>JAGWMU010000202.1 GCA_028873095.1 Pseudomonadota bacterium
AGCGCGAGCGCCACCTCATGCACGCGCTGGTCCAGCCTGGCGGCGACGCCGGGCGTGGTCTTCGGGTCGTGCGCCACCCGGGCCAGGGTCACCAGGGTGCGGTAGGCGATCCGCCGGGTCAGCGCATCGGTGCGTTCGGGCAGCGTGGCCGCGAGCAGGCGGTCGAGCACTTCGTCGACGCCCAGCGCAGCGGGATCGGCGGCGTGCTGGGCCTCCAGCCGGGCCAGCCGCGCCGGCGCCAGCAAGGCATCCAGGGTCAGCTCCGCGGCGCTGTCGGCGGCCACCAGCGGATCGAACATGGTGCCGCCGGCGCCGGCGAACAATTCGATCCGGTACTGCCGGTTCGGACTGCCGTTGCGCGCCGCCGACAGCAGCGGCAACAGCCGTGCGGGCACCCGCAGCTGATCGGGCGCCAGGGTGCCCAGCACCGCGTCGAGCGCGGCACGCTGCGCCGCCGGCGGCACCGACGCGGACGATTCGTGGCCGCCGCCGTTGACGGCATAGCGCAGGTCCACCCCGCCGATAGCCTTCGCCGCGGCGACCGTCTGGTAGCGGTGCAGCAGCCAGATCGGCACGAAGCGGCGGCGCAGGTCGGCCATCGGTTCGCCGGGCGACAGCGCCGCCAGCCCGAAGTGGTCGATCGCCGCACGGCGCACGCCCATCAGCCGCACCAGCTCGGCGGTCGGGTCGGCACCGTCGTCCCACAGCGACGCCCACGGCTGCGCGGTGTCGTCGGCGCGGGCGTTGTCGTCGGCGACGTAGCGCAGGCCCGATGCCACCACGGCGCTGGCCGTGGCGTCGGCCGCCGCCTGCGGATCCTGGCCCGGCGGCGGCTCGCCGTAGAGCCAGTCGACCGTGGCCATGTCCCAGCGACCGATGCCGCTGGCGTAGGCGTGGCCGAGGTCGGGACGGCCGTCGACCAGGCCGATGCGCGGCGGCGGGTAATCCATCACCGAGGCGCGGCCCTGGGTGCTGGCGGCAAAGTTGTGGGCGAAACCCAGTGCATGCCCTACCTCGTGGGCGCCGAGCTGGCGCAGGCGCGCCAGCGCCACCTGCACCGGATCATTCGGACCGCCCTTGCCGACCTTGTCCGCGCCCACCAGCCCCTCGAAGATCTGGATGTCCTGGCGCACCCGCAGCGAGCCGATCACCACCATGCCCTTGACGATCTCGCCGGTGCGCGGGTCGACGATCTCCTGGCCGTACGACCAGCCGCGGGTGGCGCGATCCACCCAGTTGACGACGTTGTAGCGCACGTCCATCGGGTCGACGCCGACCGGCAGCAGCTTCACCTGGAACGCGTCGATGTAGCCGGCGGCGTCGAATGCCCTGCTCCACCAGCCGACCCCCTCGATCAGCGCCGAGCGGATCGGCTCGGGCGCATTGCGGTCGACGTAGAACACGATCGGCTGGCGCACCTTCGAACGCGGCGCGGCGGGATCGAGCTTGTCCAGCCGGAAGCGGTTGGCATAGTCGCGCACCACGTCGCTGCCCAGCGGCTGGCCGAAATCCACCACCTGGGTGGCGAAACCGCCGATGCGTGGATCGAAGCGGCGCGGACGGAAGCCCGGCCCGGGCAGGCGCACGATGCTGTGATGCACGGTGAAGCTGACCTGCTGCGCGTCCGGCGCGATGTTGGCGACCTCGGCCCCGGGCGACTTCGAGACGTAGGTCTGCACCGCGTCGATTTCCAGGTTGTCCGGAAACAGCTTCACCGACGCCGGGTCGGCGGCGCTCAGCTTGGGCGCGAGCGCGAACCCCTTGCCCGCCCCCTGCGCGCCGCCCACGCCGAAGGTGTCGTCACGCTGGTCCAGCGCATCGGCGATGCCCAGCGTGTCGGTGGCGAAAAAACCCGACAGGTCCACCACCATCCGGCCGTCGGGCAAGGTCGCGGCGATGTCGCCCATCCACACGATCGAGGTCACGAAGTCGGGGCTGGCCGACGTGCCGGCGCCGGCGGCGCGGAAGCGCGGGTTCTCGAACACCGCGGCGATCTTGCCGCCGTAGCGGCGGAACGCCAGCAGCTGGGTGGTGCCGACCCGGCCACGGTCGAGAAAGGTGGGCGCGGCCCCCAACCCGGTGCGCAATGCGGTGGCGTAGAGGAATCGTGCCGAGACGCCGTCGGCCTGCGGCGCCGGCAAGGTGACCAGGATGCGCCCGCCCTGCCGGTCCACATGCACCGGCAGCAGGCCGTGCATCGCCACCGTGTGCCGCAACACCTGCGCCGCCGTGGGCCGCGGCTTTGCCGCCGGCGCCGTGCCGGCATGCAACCGCGGCGCGCCGAACGACAGTGCGAGCAGCAGCGTGACGGCGATCGACTTGCCGGGAAATCCGAGCATCGGTGAGGTCCTTGGGCGAAGAAGGGAAACGCGAAATGCCGTGCCACGGGAGCGGACCACCCGGCTGCCACCGCCGCACCCTCGTTGCGGCGACCAGCGACGGCCCACGACGCACAGGACCGCGGCGATCGCCCCCCTCGGCGATTCATGCCCCCTCGCGCCTTTCTAGCAAATAACGCCGCGGGATGCACGGAGACTGCCGGCAGATCGGGACGGAAGGCGGCATGGGCGCACCAAGCCATGCTGCGCAAAAGCGGACCTGTGATAAGTGAACCTGACCCCGATAGTTATCGCGGCGTCCTGCACGCTCGAAGCCACTACCTACCTGGCGCGCCTAGGCGTGTAGCGGCCAAGGCAAGGATCTGGGTCAGGTTCACTGTTTTCACGGCAGTATGTGTACCTGACCCCGATAGTCAATCCGGCACGAACTGCTGTGCAGTCAGCTCACGTGCGCAAGGGACTGAAGACCTGTCGGGCAGCGGGAATACGAAGGAAAATCGGCTGAAGTCGAAGCCCCCGTCCGAAACCATCTGCCCTCGTGACGTCACCAGCCAGCCGTGACCTCACCCCGCCAAGATCGGGGTCAGGTTTACTTTCTCACAGCTGTAAGTGAACCTGACCACGATAGTCGAATTTCATTCGTTGTACTTACGGGAAGATCCCTTGAAACGGTCTACCGGGTACTTGGCGTCGTTCGCTGCCAACTTTCTTCGAACGACATCGTCGACGTCGATAGTCAAGTCGTGCACCAGATAGGTCAAGAGAATGCAGAGATCGGCAACCTCATCCTCGATCTTGTCGCGAGCTTCGACGGATCGTTTGGCCAGATCGGAGTCTGGTGTCCACTGAGTAATCTCCGCGAGTTCCGCTGCCTCCACTGCTAGCGCGGTCGAGAGCGTGCGTAGGGTATGGAACTGCTCCCAATCACGAGCAGACCTGAAATCCAGCACGGACTGCTGTAGGGAAGAGTCTTTCAAGATGCTCATGACATGAACCTGTTTTCATTGTGCCAGCGCAGGGCTTCACGATCCGGCCGGTCAACGAGCCGCTCTGGTAACAAGGCAAGCTCTTGCCCGTCAAGACGGTAATACGCTTTTCCGTTGAAGTACTGATCGCGAATCCTGGAGCTTATCCGAATGCGATAGTCCGGCTGGACCGTCACAAGGCCAAGATCAAACAGCTTGTGGAAATCGGAACGCAACAACAGACCGTTGGAGATGAGATGCCGTCCTTGATCGGCATAGGGCCGGATATGTGCAGCCTCCAGCACAGGCAACGTTGATTCACCCGTCAATGCGCAGCGGCGTGCATATGCGTCGAGAACGAGAGTGCGGAAGGCTCCTTGACCGAGTCGCCCGCGCTGAAGGAATTCAGCGCCATAGCGGGGGGCATCCTCTTCCCCCACTACTTGTGCAGAAACGGCCAAAGGCAAGGCTGATTGAATCCGCTGCCAAAGAGTCGCACCCAACTCTTCGGACGAATCGTACTGCTTGCCAACCATGATGGGCTTGGGAAACAAACCCTCGACGGGAATCCAAGCCTCACGCGGCAAGTAAAAAACATCAGAGACGACTGTGCATCCTATCTGGCGCTCGGCACTTGCCGTGGCATGTGCATTAAAAGCAATCAATTCCGCAAACTGCCGAAACGAAGACGCGCCATTCTCTTCACCAAAGAAATCCCACGCCTGCGATAGCGGGAGCGTCGTGAAGTGCGAAAAGAACCCGCCACCAACGATGTGGTTATTCGGTCGCTTCAACTTAAAAAAAACGGGGTACCCGCTGGCAGATTGGTAAACGGCGCGCGAGCTGACGGCTGCCAGAAGTTGACTTCATCAAACGCTCGACCACTGACGAACTCATACCATTGGTTATCGGTGACGCCCAACCAGAATTTCATGCCGCCCCCTAACGAACGCCCCCTTGCGAGAGCCGCTGGAAGTATGCCGTATCGGTGCAACCAACTCATCTCAAATGGAGAAGCTGGGTGGCGCGCTTGTCAAAGCTCAACGCAATCAAACCGCCGATCCGCCTCCACCTCGGCGTCGTAGTCCACATCCGCCCGGTCAAACCCGAACAGCTGCAGGAACTCATGCTTGTACCCGGCGTAGTCGGTGATCTGCTTGAGGTTCTCGGTGGTGACGGTGGGCCAGAGCGTCTTGCACGGCTCCTGCACGTCGTCGCGCAGCTCCCAGTCGTCCAGCCGCAGGCGGCCTTCGTCGTCGGTGGCCGGCGCCGCACCATCGGCGCGATACAGCCGGTCGTGGAACAGGCGGTTGGCCTGCTCGATCGGGTTTTCGTGGATGCCCTTCTC
>JAGWMU010000203.1 GCA_028873095.1 Pseudomonadota bacterium
TCCGCCGACGACGCGGTATTGACCGAGCTGTCGGCCAGCGACGACAGCCACTCGCGGGCGCGCGTCTGCGCGCTGTTGGCCGGGCCGCTGTCGCTCTTGTAGGCCCAGTGCGCGGCGATGCCGCGTTCGGCGACCGAGTCCATCTCGGCCGTGCGGATCTGCACTTCGATCGGCGCGCCGAACGGGCCCAGCAGCACGGTGTGCAGCGACTGGTAGCCGTTCGCCTTGGGGATCGCGATGAAATCCTTGAACCGGCGGTCGACCGGCTTGTACAGCGCGTGCACCGCACCGAGCGCCATGTAGCAGCTGGTCACGTTGTCGACGACCACGCGGAACCCGTAGACGTCCATCAGCTGGGCGAAACTCTTGTGCTCGCCGCGCATCTTCGAATAGATGCTCCACGGCGACTTGATCCGTCCCACCACGCGGTTGTGCAGGTGCTCTTCGCCAAGCCGCAGCGACAACGCCCCCTCGATCTTGCCCATCGCCTCGCGACGGTTGCCGAGCACGGCGCGGATGCGCTCGCTGATCACCCGGTAACGGTCCGGGTACAGCGCGCGAAAGCCCAGGTCCTGCAGCTCGGCCTTGAATTTGTTCATGCCCAGCCGCTGCGCGATCGGCGCGAAGATCTCCAGCGTCTCGCGCGCGATGCGCCGGCGCGACACCGCATCCTTGGCGCCGAGCGTGCGCATGTTGTGCAGGCGGTCGGCCAGCTTGATCAGGATCACGCGCAGATCGCGCGCCATCGCCAGCAGCATCTTGCGGAAACTTTCCGCATCGGCCTCCTGGCGGCTGCCGAAACGCATCTTGTCGAGCTTGGTGACCCCGTCGACCAGTTCGGCCACGACCTCGCCGAATTCGGCCGCCAGGGTTTCGCGGCTCAGTTCGGTGTCCTCCAGCGTGTCGTGCAGGATCGCCGCGATGATGGTTTCCGCATCCAGCCCGAGTTCGGCCAGGATGCCGGCGACCGCCACCGGATGCGTGATGTACGGTTCGCCGCTGCTGCGTTCCTGCCCGGCATGCGCCTGCGCGCCCAGCAGGAACGCGCCCATCACGCGCTCGACCTGGGCCTCGGGCAGGTAGGCAATGCGCTCTCTCAGGGCCAGCACGTAGGGCGGCAGCGCGGACAGGTTGACGGAAGCGGGAGGCGCGGCCGCAGTCATCGATGCTGGCGCCGGCTCAGGCACCCACCTCGCGGCACCGGCCGGAGCAGACGGCGGCTGCGCAGGAACGGTCGATCGCGCCAGCGGTTGCGGGGTGACGAACGAACGGTCGGCAGCCGGGATCCATCAGTCGTCGCCACCCTTGGAAAGGTCGTCGTCGACCTCGGCTGCGGCCCACTCCAGCGCTTCGCGCTCGGCACGCTCGCGTTCGGCCTTGTCGATCTGGTCGATCATGACCTGGTCGATGCGGCGATCGGCGATTTCACGCAGGGCCAGCACGGTAGGCTTGTCATGGTCGGGGTTGACGGCCGGTTCGGCACCCTTCTCCAGCTGGCGTGCGCGCTTGGTCGCCATCAGCACCAGCTCGAAACGGTTGTCGACTACCTCCAGGCAGTCTTCCACGGTAATGCGTGCCATGCGAAATCCTCTAAGAATAAATAACTTATATGGCCCGACAGTGTAGATGAGCAGGCACTCCGCTGGCAATGCGACCGGCGACCGGCGCGACCCGGACGCCTGCCGCCGCTGCGCCTGCGATGAAGGCATCCCGATGCCATGAAAGCGCCTCGAAAGTCGTGCAAGATATAAAACCAAACAGTACACTTATGCACATTCCCAACCGCGAGTCACTGCTTCGATGCGCCATTCGCTCCGCTCCGCCCTCCTGGGCCGTTGGCTGCCACTGCTCGCCATCGCGATGCTGGCCGGCTGCACCATTGCCAAGCCGCGCACCGACGATCCGCTGGAGAAGTACAACCGCGGGATCTACAAGTTCAACGAGCACGTGGACAAGGCGGTGGCACGCCCGGTGGCGGTCGGCTATCGCAAGGTGACCAATCCGCCGGTACGCCGCTCGGTCAGCGACTTTTTCACCAATATCCGCATGCCGATCACCGTCGCCAACGACCTGCTGCAGGCACGCCCGAAGCAGGCACTGCAGAGCAGCGGGCGGTTCCTGGTCAACCTGACCCTGGGCATCGGCGGCTTCTTCGACCCGGCCAGCCAGCTCGGCATCCCGCTGGAGGACAACGACTTCGGCATCACCCTGGCCCGCTGGGGGGTGCCGGAGGGCGATTTCCTGATGGTGCCGCTGGCCGGCCCGAGCACGGTGCGCGACATCTGGCATCTGCCGGTCGACAGCTACTTTTTCGACCCGTTGAGCATCTACGCCAGCAACCATTCCTACGGCGGCCTGCAATACCTGCCGCAGGTGATGTATCTGGTCACGCTGCGCTCGCAGCTGATCGATGCGGAAGGCTTCCTGCAATCCGCCTACGACCCGTACGTCTTCATCCGCGACGCCTACCGGCAACAGCGCCTGTACGAAATCTACGACGGCAACCCGCCCGCCGCGATCATCGAGCAGATGCAGGGACTGAACGACCAGAACTTCGATCCCGAACAGTTGCTGGATCAGCAGCACCAGTGGGAGAACAAGCACCCGGACGATTCCGGCAAGCCGAAGTGAGCAAGACCGGCTGAGATCGAGGGTCAGGGCATCAGCAGCCCGTCGACTTCGCACACCTGCGCCAACGTCCGCATGCTGGCCGGCATGTTGACGACCTGCAGCGGATGGCCGCGCCGGCCGGCTTCGGCCGCGACGGCAAGCACGCAAGACAGGCCTGCGCTGTCGCTGTGCCGGACGCCCGCCAGATCGAGCCGGCCGTGCGCGCCATCGGCCAGCGCAAGCTCCAGCGCCTGCAACGCCGCCGCCGCGGTACCGAAGCTCAGCACGCCGTCCACGGCGAGCGTGCCCGGCGCGTGGACGGTCAGCTGGAACCCGCGATCGCCGGCGGTCATCACTTGCCGCCCTTGTTGTCCTTCTCCATCGAGGCCAGCGCCTTTTCGCCCTGGGTCTCGAGGTTGGTGATCAGCTGATCGATGCCCACCTTGCGAATCTCCGCGTCCACCTGGTTGCGGTAGTTGGTGACGTAGGAAATGCCCTCGATGATCACGTCGTAGGCTTTCCAGTCGCCGGTGCGGGTCTTGCGGAAGGCGTAGTCGATCGCCACCAGCTTGCCGTCGTCCAGCACCACCTGCGTGCGCACCACGCTGCGCCGGTCGTTGAGGCTGCCGTTGAACGGCAGCACCTTCACGCGGCCACGGGTGTAGTTGAGCAGGCCCTCGGCATAACGATGGGTGATGGAGTTGTAGAACGCCTTGGCGAAGCGCTCGCGCTGCTCCGGGGTGGCCTCGCGGGCATGCTGGCCGAGCACCAGGATCGAGGCGTAGTCGATGTCGAAGTGCGGCAGGAAGACCTCATCGATGATGCCGATCAGCTTTTCCTTGTGCTGCTTCAACTCGTTACGATGGCCGTCGATCGCCGTGGCCAGCTGGTCGGCGATCGACTGCACGATCTGCTCCGGGGTCTGCTGGGCGGCGGGAGCCGCCGCCGGGGCGGCCTGGGCAAACGCCGGGGCGGCAATGACGCCGCCCAGGGCGATGGCGGTGGCAAGTGCCAGTCTGCGCAACATGGATAACTCCTTCAGCAATGCCGGCTCAATGCTTGCCGGGGGTGGTATCGGATGATTTGCCGTTGCCGGCAGTCTTGCTGTCGCTGGACGAACCGTTGACCAGGAACTTGCCGATCAGATCCTCCAGTTGCATCGCGGACTGGGTCAGGATCATCTCGTCGCCGTTCTTCAGCGGGTCGGGGGAGCCGCCGGGCTGGATCGCGACGAACTGGGTGCCGATCAAGCCGCTGGTGAACACGGCCGCGGACGAATCGTCCGGAATCTGGTTGTAGCGCTTGTCGATCGCCAGCGTGACCTTGGCATCCAGCTTGACCGGGTCGGCCTGAATGGACTGTACACTGCCGATCGCCACGCCGGCCATCTTCACCGGGGCGCCCACCGAGAGCGAACCGACATTGGTGAATCGCGCCCATACCGTGTAGGTGCCGCCGAGGTTGTCGGCCGCGCCACCGGCGCCGAAGAACTTGCCGATCATGTCCTCCAGCTGCTGCGCCGGCCTGGTCAGCACCAGCGTGCCGCCGTCGGCCACGGTCTGCTTCGAGTTGCCGTACTCGATGCCGACATATTGATCGCCGAGCAGGCCGCTGGTGAAGATGGTCGCCACCGAGTCGAGCGGGATCCTGTCGTAGGCCTTGTCGATCGACAGCTTCACGTCGGCCACCTCCCGGCCCGGCTCCAGCGTGATCGACTGCACCTGGCCGACGCGCACGCCGGCGATCTTCACCGGGGCACGATCCTTCAGCTGGCCGATGTTGGAGAAATGCGCGTCCACGGTATAGCTGGCGCCCTGATGCACGTTCGCGATCGACGTGGTCTGGGTCGCCAGGTAAGCCAGCGCGGCGAAACCGAACACGATGAACAGACCGGTGCCGACGGCGTAGGAACTTCTCTGCTGGCTCACGGCACGATCCTCGATGAACAATGGAAAATGATGGTAATGGTCATGACGGCAGTCACATCAGGAAAGCGGTAAGCA
>JAGWMU010000022.1 GCA_028873095.1 Pseudomonadota bacterium
GTGTACCTGGTCGACGAGGTGCACATGCTGTCGAAGAACGCGTTCAACGCGTTGCTGAAGACGCTGGAGGAGCCGCCGCCGCACGTGAAGTTCCTGCTCGCCACCACCGACCCGCAGAAACTGCCGGTGACGGTGCTGTCGCGCTGCCTGAAGTTCAACCTCAAGCGCCTGCTGCCCGAGCAGATCGCCGGCCAGATGCGGCACATCCTGGGCGCCGAGAACATCGCCTACGAGGACGCCGCGATCGAAGAGCTGGCGCGCGGCGCCGACGGCTCGCTGCGCGACGGCCTGTCGCTGCTCGACCAGGCGATCGCCTACGGCGGCGGCGAACTCAAGGCCGACGACGTGCGCACCATGCTGGGCAGCGTGGCGCGCGGCCAGGTGCTGGGCGTGCTCGACGCGCTGGCCGACGGCGACGGCACGCGCCTGCTCGCCGAGTGCGCGCAGATCGCCTCGTACTCGCCGGATTTCGGCGGCGTGCTGGACGACATCGCCGGCGTGCTGCACCGCCTGCAGCTGATCCAGCTGATCCCCGGCTACCGGGTCGACGACGACTCCGACGGCGAGGCCCTGCACGCGCTGGGCGCGCGCATCGCGCCGGAGGACGTGCAGCTCTACTACCAGATCGCCATCGGCGGCCGCCGCGACCTCGCGCTGGCGCCCGACGCGCGCACCGGCTTCGAGATGGCGCTGCTGCGCATGCTGGCGTTCCGTCCCGGCGACGAGACGGGGCGTCCGGCGGCGGAGCGTGCGGCGCCTGCCCCGCGACCCGCGGCGCCACCCGCACGCAGTGCCGCTCCGGTCGCGCCGCCGGCTCCGGTGCATCGCGCCGCGGCGCCGGCAGTACGCGAATCCGTCCCGGCTGCGCCGCCGGCCGCCGCGGGCGGCCTGCCACACTGGGAAAGCCTGATCGAACAGGCCGGCCTGCGCGGCCCGTTCAGCGTGCTGGCGCAGCACGCGGTGCTGCGCGAACGCGACGGCAACACCCTGGTGCTGGCGCTGCAGCCGGCGCACATGGGCATGGCGGTGGAGCCGATGGTCAGCCAGATGGAGGAGCGCATCAGCCAGGCGCTGGGCGAGCGCATCCGCCTGCGCTTCGTCGACATCGACAAGGCCGCCGTCGCCGCCACGCCGGCGGCGCGCGCCACGCAGGCGCGCAACGACGCGCAGGCGGCGGCCGAGCAGTCGATCGAGGACGATCCCTTCGTGCAATCCATGAAACGCGACTTCGGCGCCCGCGTGGTGCCGCAGTCGGTGAAACCCCTGAACAGTTAAGACGGAGTAGTGCGATGAGAGGTCAGATCGGCCAGCTGATGCAGCAGGCCCAGCGCATGCAGGAAGACATGAAGCGCGCGCAGGAGGAGATCGCCAGGCTGGAAGTCACCGGCAGCGCCGGCGGCGGACTGGTGAGTGTGACCATGAGCGGCGCGCACGAGGTGCGCAAGGTGAGCATCGACCGGCAGACCTTCGCCGACGACCCGGAAATGGCCGAGGATCTGGTGGCCGCCGCGATCAACGACGCGGTGAACAAGGTGGCCGAAGCCAGCAAGGAAAAACTGGGCGGCGTCACCGCCGGGATGAACCTGCCGGCCGGCTTCAAGATGCCGTTCTGATGCCGTAGGAGCGCACCCTGTGCGCGATGCTTTTGAATGTGTCGTAAAAAGAGCTGTCGCGCACAGGGTGCGCTCCTACGAGGTTCAACGAGACGACCATGAGCGGCTCCCCCCTCCTCGCCGAACTGATCGAAGCGCTGCGCTGCCTGCCCGGCGTGGGCAGCAAGAGCGCCCAGCGGATGGCCTTCCATTTGCTGGAGCGCGAGCGCGAGCGCGGATTGAAACTGGCCGGCGTGCTGGAGCAGGCGATGCGTCGCATCGGCCACTGCGGGCAATGCCGCAATTTCAGCGAGGAACCCCTGTGCTCGCTGTGCGCCAGCGCCAGCCGCGAGCGCAAGCTGCTTTGTGTCGTGGAGTCGCCCACCGACCTGGCGGCGATCGAGCAGGCCACCGGTTATCGCGGCCAGTATTTCGTGCTGATGGGGCGGCTGTCCCCGCTCGACGGCATGGGGCCGGAGGAGCTGGGCCTGCAGCAGCTGACCCGGCGCCTCGGCGAGGGCGAGATCGAGGAGCTGATCATCGCCACCAATCCGACCGTGGAAGGCGAGGCGACGGCGCATTACCTGGCGCAATTGGCGCGTGCCGGCGGTGTGCGGCCGACCCGGCTCGCGCACGGCGTCCCGCTGGGCGGCGAGCTGGAATATGTCGATCGGAGCACGCTGGCGCATGCCTTCGGCGGCCGGCAATTGCTGGATTGATGCAGTACGGGATGGGTTTACTTCGGAATCGATTCGTTATCGGGGAAACGTCATGGGCGACACGATTTTCAGCAAGATCATCCGCCGCGAAATTCCGGCCGACATCGTCTACGAGAGCGACGAGGTGCTCGCCTTCCGCGACCTGAATCCGCAGGCGCCGGTGCACGTGCTGTTCATTCCGAAGCGCGGGCTGGCCACGCTCAACGAGGCCGGCCAGGCGGATGCGCTGTTGCTCGGCCAGCTGCTGCTGGCTGCCGCCGACTATGCGAAGCGGGAAGGATTCGCCGAGCGGGGCTACCGCACGGTGGTCAACTGCAACGAGGATGGCGGGCAGACCGTGTTCCATTTGCACGTGCACCTGCTGGCCGGCCGCCGCATGCACTGGCCGCCGGGTTGAATCCCGCGCACGCAACAGGGTTCCGCTCCATGAAAAACGCCGGCAGTTCGCCGGCGTTCTTCATGGAGCGGTCGATGCCTGACCTCAATACGGGTAACCCCACGGACCGACCCAATACGGATAACCCCACGGGCCGTAGTAGCCCGGGCCCCAGCCCGGCCCCCAGAACGGGTCATAGAAACCCGGTGGGTAACGTGCCTCGACCCGCTTCGGCCACAGGTAGATCACGTCGGCCTCGACCCGCGGATAGGCGTACTCGTAATCGCCCACTTTCTGCGACACCGTGCCATGCAGCGTGCCGGTGACCGTCAACTCGCGGCCGCGGACGAATACTTCCGGATCGTAGAAACCTTCGTGGCAAGCCACGAAACGGCCCTGGGTCGCGCCCGAGGTGCCGGTTTTCGGGCGTGCCTGATTGTCCAGCGGATGCGACAGCACATAGAAGCAGGTCTGCTGCGGACCCGGCACGGTCTTGATGATCTCGCCGCCCCAGCGCACGCGGGAACCACCGGCGCCGCCCTGCTGCGCGCTGGATGTGGTTATGTCGGTATAGGTGCCTGCCAGCGGCTTGGGAATCGTCGCGCATCCGCCCAGCAGGGCGAGGGCTGCGGCGAGGGCGAGGGGGCGGTACAGAGACATGGTTGTTTCTCCATCATGGGCGACGACAGGCGTCGTCGCGTCGGCTTTCATTTGACCACACTGGCGACCCGGAAATTCCCTGCGGCGCGTCGAAAAGCACGCAATGATTCAGCCGGCGGTTCATCCTGAGCGTAGCGCAGTTCCAGGTAACACTTCATCAATGCAGCAAGCTCCTCGCGCTGTCCCGGCAGCGCGCGTGCGGCGCGATGCAGGTAATGCTGCGGACCTTCGCCGGGGCGGCGGACGATGCCCCGGCGTGCCAGCTTGCGCTCGATCCCGCGCAGGGCGTCACGCAGCGGATCGCCCGGTTTCCGGCGCAACAGGGCCCATGCCATGCCGAGCGCGATGAACAACGCACTGCTGACCGCCAGCAGCACGCCCAGTGTCGCGGTATCGGTATCGCGGATGCCGAACGGCGTCAGCAGGCCGCGCTGGCGCAGCGAATCGAACCCTACAACGCCCTGGTCCCACCATCGGTTGACGATGTCCCAGCGATTGCGCAGGCCTTGCAGCCAGTCGCTGCGATACCAGGCCAGCTGATCGCCTGCGGCCGCCGCCGCCCCCTGCGTGACCCGTTGCGGACGCGCCGCGGCGGTAGGGTCGACGCGTACCCAGCCGCGCCCGGCCAGCCACACCTCGCTCCACGCATGGGCATCGGAGTTGCGCACCAGCAGGTAGTTGCCGAGCCTGTTCCAGTAGCCCCCCTGGTAACCGGTGACCACGCGCGCCGGGATGCCGGCGTCGCGCATCAGCACGGTGAATGCCGAGGCATAGTGTTCGCAGAAACCCTCGCGGGTGGAGAACAGGAAATCGTCCACCGCATCGCGCCCGAGCGGGGCCGGTGCCAGCGTGTAGCGGAAGCCGCCGTCGTGGAACAGCGACAAGGCGGCCTGCACGATCGCGGCATCGTCGCTGCCGTAACGTTGCCGCCACCGCATGGCGAGCGCACGGGTGCGCGGATTGAAGCCGGCCGGCAGGCGCAGGCCGAGGCGGCGCGAACGCGCGTCCAGCGTGGGTTGCAACCGGTAGCGCAGCGCCGAACGCAGCCGATAGCTGAGCGGGGCGTTCACCGGCTTGTCGGCCAGCACTTCGCGATCCTGCTGCAACCGGGCCTGCGGCGGCGCGGCCAGCGGCAGGTCGAGGGTCGGCAGCATCCGCCGATGGGTCGGTTCCAGGCTGATCCGGTAGCCGATGGTGCTGCCGGCTTCGGCGGGAGCCGGGGCCGCGGGATGCCGGGCGGCAACGTAGTGCCAGCGGCGGCCGTCGTAATCCCACATCACGTAGGCGCGGAAGTAGCGCAGGTCCGGCGCCGGCGGCGCGCCGTCGAAGCTCACCCGCAGCGCGGGATGGTCGTCGATCAGCAGCTCGGTGAAATCGCCCGGCGACATGCTGTCGCTCAGTCCGGTGCGGGCTTCGCCGGCCGCGGGGGCGCCCCACAGCGGGCTGTCCAGCCGCGGCACCAGCATGAACGCGAACAGGGTCAGCGGCAGCGCCGCCGCCAGCAGGGCCAGGCTGGGCAGCAGGGCACGCGGCAGGCTGGTGGGTCGTTGCGCCGGCTCCAGCGCGCGCAGGGTGGCCAATGCCGGCAGCAGGCCCAGCGCGACCATGCTCGTGGCGAGCAGTCCCTGATCGAACAGCAGCGCGGCCATCAGCACGAAACAGGCGAAGCCGATGCCGACGCGCGCGTCGCGCGAGGTTTCGCTCTCCAGCAGCTTCAGGACCAGCAGGCCGATCGCCAGCGCCGCACCCGGTGCGCGCCCGAAGATGCTGCCGTAGCTGACGATCACCGCCAGCGTGAGCAATGCCAGCAGCGGCAGCTTGAGCCAGCGCGGGACCTTGCCGATGCGTTGCCGCCGCTGCCACCAGCGCCAGCCGAGAAGGATGGCCAGGGCCACGCTCAACCACCACGGCAGGTGCGGTGCGTGCAGTGCGAACACCGCCGCCATGGTCAGGCTGAGCAGGTCGAAGGCGCGGTCGTCGATCGGCGGCGCGGCGGTTTTGCGGGGCGGCGGCATCGTCATGGCAGGCGCGCCAGCGCGTTCATGCAGCGGGCGTAGTGCAGCGGCCCGTTGCCCGCCGGGACCTCGGTGCCGGGCAGCCACAGGCTGCAATTGCGGTGCTGGGCCTGCGCCTCGCCCAGCCAGCGCGCCAGCCGGGCGATGCGCGCCTCGTTGTCCATGCCGTGCAATTGGCGCCAGTCCAGCTGCCAGTGCGGGCGGCTTTGCGGTTGTTCGAAATCCTTCACCAGCAGGCCGTGATGGTGCGCGCTGGCCTTCCAGGCGATGTGCCGCTGCGGGTCGCCGGCGCGGTAATCGCGCAGCGCGGCCAGTTCATCGCCCTGATGCAGGCGCATGTGCCGGGCATCGTCGGCAACGGCGTGCGGCGGCGGCCCGGCAAGCTCCGGGCGCGGCCACACCAGCACCGATCGGTCCGGATGCAGCCAGCTCCATGCTCGGAACAGGCCCAGCGGCCAGCTGCTCCACACGCGCAGCCGCGGCAGTTCCTGCCAGCCGCGCCGCGCCGTGGGCAAGTCCAGCTTCACGTTTGCCGTGGCGTTGGCGTCGAGCGCGAATGCGGTCGACGCGTGGCCCAGGTCGAGGCGGATCGCCTGGCGCGGGCGGCTGGAGTCGAACGCCAGCGTGAGTTCGATCGGCTCGCCGGCGATGGCGTGGCCGGCGCGGACATGCGCGAGGCGCAAACCGTCGAGGCCGCGAAACGCCACCAGCATGCTGGTGGCGCTGGCGGCGCCGAGCAGGCAGGTCAGCAGCAGCGCGGCGTTGTTGGCGTAGTTCAACGCGCCGACCAGCATCACCAGCAGCAGCACGGCAAAGCCGAGGCCGAAGCCGGTCGGAACGATGTAGATGCGCCGCCGATGCAGCTCGATCGGCAGGTTCTCGCTGCGGCGGTAGCGGGTGAGCGCGGGCAGCCGGCCTTCGGCCCACGCTTGCAGGCGCTGCAGCAAGCCGCGCATCAATCCACCGCCACCTCGGCCAGCAGCTGCCGCGCCAGCGCGTCGCCGCTGCCGCCGCGTGCCGACAGCAGACGATGCGCGGCCAGCGGCACGAACAGCGCCTGGATGTCCTCCGGCAGGACGTGCGTGCGGCCGTTGAGCAAGGCCCAGGCGCGCGCCGCGCCGAGCAGGGCCAGGCCGGCCCGCGGCGACAGGCCCACGCGGATTTCGCCGTGCCGGCGACTGGCGCCGAGCAATGCCTGCAGGTAATCGAGCAGGGCCGTGCTGGCGGTGATGCCCTGCGCCTGCCGATGCAGCGCGAGCAGCGCCGCGCCGTCGAGCTGCGGGGTCAGCTGGGCCAGCAGGTCGCGGCGATCGCTGCCGGTGAGCAGCGCGCGCTCGGCCGTCGCATCCGGGTAGTCCAGCGACAGGCGCAGCATGAAACGGTCGAGCTGCGAGTCGGGCAGCGGAAAGGTGCCGTTGAGGTCGAGCGGGTTCTGCGTGGCGACCACGAAGAACGGTTGCGTCAGGGTATGGGTCTGGCCGTCCACGGTGACCTGGTTCTCGGCCATCGCCTCCAGCAGCGCGCTCTGCGTCTTCGGGCTGGCGCGGTTGATTTCGTCGGCCAGCAGCAGGCCGGTGAAGATCGGTCCGGGATGAAACCGGAACTGGCCGGTCTCGCGTTCGTACACGCTGACCCCGATGATGTCCGACGGCAGCAGGTCGCTGGTGAATTGCACGCGCTGGAAATCCAGCGCGAAGGTCGCCGCCAGCGCGTGCGCCAGGGTGGTCTTGCCGACGCCGGGCACGTCCTCGAGCAGCAGGTGGCCGCCGGCGATCAGGCAGGCGAAGGCCAGTTTCACCTGGCGCGGCTTGCCCAGCAGCACCCGGTTGACCTGGGCCATCGCGGCGGCCAGGCGTTGCTGCAGGTTCTCGTCGTGCGGCTGGGTGATGGCGGACATGGGTTCTGGGTGATCGTCGAGGAAGGCGCGCGCCGGCAGGGGCGTCGCGTCAGTGTAGCGTTCGGCTTCCGCGATTGGCGAACCGGAACGGTTGCCGGATTCGCCGCCGTGCGGTGTCGACAGCCATAGCGTAGGAGCGCACCCTGTGCGCGAATGCTCTTTGCGGGCATACGGGTATTCGACAAGAGCATTCGCGCACAGGGTGCGCTCCTACGAGTGCCGGGGCCGGGTCATTCGAGATTCCCTGGCGCCCGCGCCGGTCAGGGCAGGGCGACGCCGCACTCGCGCAGCAATCGGGCCAGGGCGATCAACGGCAACCCGATCAGCGCGCTGGGATCGTGGTTGTCGATGGCTTCGAACAGGCTGATGCCGAGTCCTTCGCACTTGAAGCTGCCGGCGCAGTCGAGCGGCAGCTCGCGCTCGACGTAGCGGGCGATTTCCGCGTTGCCCAGGCGGCGGAAACGCACGCGGGTATGGTCGACGTGGACGTGTCGGCGGCCGTCGCGCGTGTCGAGCAGGCACAGTGCGGTGTGGAAATGCACTTCGCGCCCCGAGCTTGCCTTCAGCTGGGCGCGGGCGCGCTCGGGCGTGCCGGGCTTGTCGAGGATCAGGCCGTCGAGCTCGGCGACCTGGTCGGAGCCGATCACCAGCGCGTCGTGCAACCCCTCCGCCGCGGCGCCGGCCTTGGCGACGGCCAGCCGCAGCGCGCGTGCCGGCGCCGTTTCATGCGGCAAGGGGGTCTCGTCGGTGCCGGGCGCGCATTGCTCGAAATCCGCGCAAAGCCGGCGCAGCAGTTCGGCGCGGTAGCGCGAGGTGGAACCCAGTACCAGTCGAACCGGCCGCGGTCGTGCCGGAATCATGTGTCGGGTTCGCGGCGGATGTGTTCGCTCATGGCGCTGTCCAGATCGTGCTGGGCCTTGGTGAGCGCCTGCAGCAGCGGCTGCAGGCGGTCGCGGGTGTCGCGCATCGAACGGGCGGCCCGGTCCAGTTCGAGCCGGCTGGCATGCCCGGCCCGGTCGCGGATCCACAGCCGTTGCTGCAGCAGCGCGCGCAGTCCGGCATCGATCGCATGCCGCGCATCCTGTTCGCTGGCGGCGGGCAGGTCCGGGTTCAGCGAAATCACGGCATGCGCCTGCTGCAGGCCCGCCCGGCAGGTCTTGAGGTCCGCCTCGAGCCGGTCGGCCAGGTCGAGCAACCGCTGCAGGCTTGCGGTGTGCTGTGCCTGGCGCCAGCGCAGCCACAACGTCCAGCCGAGCATCGCGACCAGCAACGCCAGCAAGCCGGCCGTGCCGAACCTCAGATAGTCATTCACGGGAGATCGATTCAGTGGTCGAGGAATTCAGTCTGCCGCATGGATGCCCGATCAGGCAAAATGGGCGGCCCGAGCGGACGGTTCCGGGGGCTTCGGCGACGCTTGCCTGGCCGCGACGGTTGACTTCAGGTGGCCTGAAACCTAGAATTTCGCGATTATGTCCGTGACACTGCCAGAGTCCGTGGACGCTTGGCGCATGGTTTCGGCGCGGCGTTCGTTCGAGGGGATGCTGCCCATCGCGGCCATGGCCCGCCTGTGCGAGACGCTGGCGGATACCGATGGAACGGTGCGGTACGAGCTGGATTTCGGGCGCGACGGTCTGGGCACGGATTATCTCGACGTGCATGTCGAGGCGTCCCTCGCGCTGACCTGCCAGCGGACTTTGGAGCCGTTCGCATGGCCGGTCGCGGTGCATACGAGGCTTGGCCTGATCAGGCTGGAGCGCGACGAGGCCGGCCTGCCGCCCGATTGCGAGCCGCTGCTGGTGGCCGAGCATGGCCGGTTGAATCCGGCCGAGGTGATTGAAGACGAATTGCTGCTGGCGCTGCCGCTGGTTCCGGTCAACCCGGACAGCAGCCTGCCCGATGAAGTGACAGGCCACGAGCCGGAACAGGTTTCCACCGGCGCGGGGCACAACGAGAATCCGTTCGCGGTTTTGCGCGAACTGAAGAAATAACCACCGGTCCGGATCGTCCGATCCAGGCCATGTCGATTCAGATCATCAAGTTTCAGCTGGAGAACTACCATGGCAGTTGCCAAGAGCCGCCGCACCCCATCCACCCGTGGCATGCGCCGTTCGCATGACGCGCTGCAGACCGTGCAGCTGTCCACCGATCCGACCAGCGGCGAGGTGCATCTGCGCCACCACGTCACCAAGGACGGCTACTATCGCGGCAAGAAGGTGATCGAGACCAAGAGTGCGGTGTCGGTGGAGGATTGATCGTTTTCGTGGAATCCCGCGGACTCCCGGGGTACGATCAGCGATACGGCGCGGCGACGCGCCGTTTTGCGTTGAGGGACACCGCAATGCTTCGTCCGACCTCCCGTTGATGGATAGCTGAATGGCCCAGATTTACGCACGCATCATCGCCACCGGCAGTGCGCTGCCCGAGCGCGTGGCAACCAATGCCGATCTGGAAAAGATCGTCGACACCTCCGACGAGTGGATCCAGAGCCGTACCGGCATCTGTCAGCGCCATATCGCGGCCGACGGCGAGACGACGGGGGATCTGGCATTCAAGGCGGCGCGGAACGCACTCGAAGCCGCCGGCGTCAAGGCGTCCGAGCTCGACCTGATCATCCTGGGCACGACCACGCCGGACATCATCTTTCCGTCCACCGCCTGTCTGGTGCAGCATCGCCTGGGCGCCGACGGCTGCGCGGCGTTCGACGTCAATGCGGCCTGCTCCGGCTTCGTCTACGCGCTGGGCATCGCCGACAAGTTCATCCGCAGCGGACAGTCGAAGAAAGTGCTGGTGATCGGCGCCGAGACGCTGACCCGGATGGTCGACTGGACCGAGCGCGAAACCTGCGTGCTGTTCGGCGACGGAGCCGGGGCGGTGGTGCTGGAGGCTTCCAGCGAGCCGGGCATCTACGCCACCTGCCTGCACGCCGACGGCGGCTACAAGGAGCTCCTCTACAACCCGGTCGGCGTGTCGGTCGGTTTCAAGGACGAGCCGAACCACGGCGTGCGTATCCACATGTCCGGCCGCGAAGTGTTCAAGGTCGCGGTCAAGACGCTCGATTCGCTGGTCGACGAAACCCTGCAGGCCGCCGGCATGCAGGAGTCGGACATCGACTGGCTGATCCCGCACCAGGCCAATCTGCGGATCATCCACGCGACCGCCAAGCGACTGAACATGCCGATGGAGCGGGTCATCGTGACCGTCGACAAGCATGCCAACACCTCGTCCGGGTCGGTGCCGCTGGCGCTCGACTACGCCGTGCGCTCGGGCAAGGTGCAGCGCGGCCAGAACCTGCTGCTGGAGGCATTCGGCGGCGGCTTCACCTGGGCCTCGGCGATGCTTCGTTACTGATTTTGCGGGACGCCGGACCCGGATTCCGGGAACGTCGCCAGCCGTGCTTCCTCCACCCGGGCACGGCCCGGGGCGGGGAGCGGGATGCGGGGCGGCTTTTGCTCTTCGTCTTTCCATCAGCCACAAAGATCACCGCATGAACGCCAGTCCAAGTTCCGAGTCCCGCGCGCCGAGTCCCGCGGTTCCAAGCCTCGCTTTCGTGTTCCCCGGCCAGGGCTCGCAGTCGGTGGGCATGCTGGCGGAACTGGCCGCGGCGCACGCCGAGGTGCAGGCGACTTTCGCCGAGGCATCGCAAGGTGCCGGACTCGACCTGTGGAGCCTGTGCGCGCACGGTCCCGAGGATGAGCTCAACCGCACCGAGAACACGCAGCCCGCGCTGCTGGCCGCGAGCGTGGCGACGTGGCGGGTCTGGCAGAAACTGGGCGGTGCGCGGCCGGCGCAGCTGGCGGGCCACAGCCTGGGCGAATACAGCGCGCTGGTGTGCGCGGGGGCGCTGTCGCTGCACGACGCGGCGGCGCTGGTCGCCGAGCGCGGTCGCCTGATGCAGGCGGCCGTACCCGCCGGCGTCGGCGCCATGGCGGCGATCCTCGGCGGCGACGACGCGCAGACCGCCGCGGTGTGCGAAGAGGTCGCGCAGGGCCAGGTGGTGGCCCCGGCCAACTTCAACTCGCCGGGCCAGCTGGTGATTGCCGGCCATGCCGAAGCGGTGGATCGCGCGCTCGCGCGGCTGGCCGAGCTGGGCGTGAAGAAGGCGATCAGGCTGGCCGTCTCGGTGCCGTCGCACTGCGCCCTGATGCGCGATGCGGCCGAGCGGCTGGGCGAACGGATGGCCTCGATCCGCTGGCAGTCGCCGTCGATGCCGGTGCTGCAGAACGCCGAGGCGCGCAGCTACGCCACGGTGGAGGAAATCCGCGGCGCGCTGCAGCGGCAGCTTTACCTGCCGGTGCGCTGGAGCGCGTGCGTGCAGGCGCTGGCCGCCGGCGGCGCCACGCGGATCGCCGAGTGCGGGCCGGGCAAGGTGCTGGCCGGCCTGATCAAGCGCATCGACCGTACCGTCGATGCGCGCGCGATCGGCACGCCGGGCGAGATGGATGCCGTGCGCGCCGACTGGATGTGACCGGCATCCCGATGCATGATTTCCCGTCGTTGAACTTCAGGAACCCATTCAGATGAGCAACACACTGCAAGGCGAAATCGCGCTGGTCACCGGCGCCAGCCGCGGCATCGGCGCGGCGATCGCCGACGAGCTGGCGGCGCTGGGCGCCACCGTGATCGGCACGGCGACCAGCGAGTCCGGCGCGACGGCCATCGGCGAACGGCTGGCGGCGCACGGCGGCCACGGGCGCGTGCTGGATGTCGTCGACAGCGCCGCGGTCGATGCGCTGGTCGAGGGCATCGGCAGGGAATTCGGCACGGTCTCGATCCTGGTCAACAATGCCGGCATCACCCGCGACCAGCTGTTGATGCGGATGCGCGAGGAGGACTGGAACGCGATCCTGGACACCAATCTGAGCTCCGTCTACCGCACGTCCAAGGCGGTGATGCGCGGCATGATGAAGGCCCGCAAGGGCCGGATCATCTCGATCGCCTCGGTGATCGGGCTGACCGGCAATCCGGGCCAGTCGAACTACGCCGCCGCCAAGGCCGGGATCATCGCGTTCTCCAAGTCGCTGGCACGCGAGATCGGCACGCGCGGGATCACCGTCAACGTGGTGGCGCCGGGTTTCATCGACACCGACATGACGCGTGCGCTGCCCGAACAGTCGAAGCAGGCGCTGCTGGGGCAGATCGCGCTGGGCCGGCTCGGCGACGCGGCCGACGTCGCCAGGGCGGTGGCCTTCCTGGCCTCGCCGGCGGCGGCGTACATCACCGGCGAGACCCTGCACGTCAACGGCGGAATGTACATGGCGTAAGGCCTGACGGCCCGGCCGGGCAAAGCCCGGCAGGGCGGCGGGCGGCGCGGTGGTCGCCAGCGGGTGCGTTTTAGGCGACAATTGCGCTTTCGCGCCGGTCCTGATGGACGGCACCGGGGCATCCGCGCCGCAGCAACACCGGTGGAACATGGCGGCCTCCGGGCTTAGCCACTACAATGCCGACGGCCTTTTGCGGGCATCCGTCGACACAGACAAACACAACATCCTTGCGAGGTATGGGCAACATGAGCACCATCGAAGAACGCGTCAAGAAAATCGTCATCGAACAGTTGGGCGTGAAAGAAGATGAAGTCACGGCGAATGCTTCGTTCGTGGACGATCTGGGCGCAGATTCGCTGGACACGGTGGAACTGGTGATGGCGCTCGAAGAGGAATTCGAAACCGAGATTCCCGACGAAGATGCCGAGAAGATCACCACCGTGCAGCAGGCCGTCGATTACATCAAGGCCCACTCCAAGGACTGAACGGACGCGGCTGGTCGATCCTGGGCGATGCCGTCCGGATGGATCGACCGGCGCTGGGTCGGCGGATTCCCCGTGCCGGTTCATGCCCACGTCCCTATCGAACGCTGCGCCGATGAGGCGCAGTTTTCGTTTCTGCAATTTGTAACGTCCGATCCCGTATGGTGGGCGGCATGCGCGCCCTGCCGAATCGGATGACGTGTTCGCGACCCGTGTCGCGAAACGCCTGCCGGCAGCGGCAGTTCCACGGAATCACGAAGGAAGACCAGCATGAGCAAACGACGCGTGGTAGTGACTGGCATGGGCATCATTTCACCGGTCGGCAACGACATCGCCACCGCCTGGGGGAACATCCTCGAGGGCGTCAGCGGTATCGGCCCGGTGACCCACTTCGACACCAGCGGCTATGCCACGCGCATCGCCGGGCAGGTGCGGGATTTCGATCCGGCCCAGTGGATGGCGGCCAAGGACGTCAAGAAGATGGATCCGTTCATCCATTACGGCGTCGCCGCCGGCACCCAGGCGCTGCGTGACTCCGGACTGGAAGTGACCGAGGCCAACGCGCCGCGCATCGGCGTGGCGGTCGGCGCCGGCATCGGCGGCCTGTACACCATCGAAGCCACCGCGCTGGAGCTGGCCGCGAAGGGTCCGCGCCGGGTCTCGCCGTTCTACGTGCCCAGCTCGATCATCAACATGGTGTCGGGCCAGCTGTCGATCATGTTCGGCCTGAAGGGACCGAACATCGCCTGCGTGACCGCATGCACCACCGCGACCCACAACATCGGCCTGGCCGCCCGCATGATCGAGCACGGCGACGCCGACGCGATGATTGCCGGCGGCGCCGAGTTCGCCACCACCGGCACCGCGATGGCCGGGTTCTGCTCGGCCAAGGCGATGTCCACCCGCAACGACGACCCGATCCGGGCCAGCCGCCCGTGGGACAAGGATCGCGACGGCTTCGTGCTGTCCGACGGTGCCGGCGTGCTGATGCTGGAGGAGTACGAACAGGCCAGGGCGCGCGGCGCCCGGATCTACGCCGAACTGGTCGGTTTCGGCATGAGCGGCGACGCTTTCCACATGACCGCGCCGAGCGAGGGCGGCGAGGGTGCGGCGCGCTGCATGCGCAACGCGCTGAACGATGCCGGCCTCGATCCGGCCGACGTGCAGTACGTGAATGCGCACGGCACCTCCACGCCGCTCGGCGATCTGGGCGAAGTGATGGCGGCGAAGGCGGTCTTCGGCGAGCACGCCCGGAAGCTGGCGATGAGCTCGACCAAATCGGTGACCGGCCACCTGCTGGGCGCGGCCGGCGGGGTCGAGGCGATCTTCACGATCCTGGCGCTGCGCGACCAGGTGCTGCCGCCGACCATCAACCTGGACGAACCCGGCGAAGGCTGCGACCTGGATTTCGTGGCGAACACGGCACGCGACGCGAAACTCGACGTGGCGCTGTCCAACTCGTTCGGCTTCGGCGGCACCAACGGCACGCTGGCGTTTCGCCGCATCTGAGCGTGGCCTGCCAGCAACGGATCCTTGCCGGCCGGCGCGATCTGCTCGCGCCGGCCGCGGCCTTTCCGGAACGCTACCCGTGCCTGCTCGAAAGCGTGGTGCGCGGCACCGCGCAGGCGCGCTACGACATCCTGTTCGCCTTCCCGCGGGACCGGCTCGCGCTGCACGCCGATGGCCGTTTGCGCGACGGCGCCGGGCAGGTGCGCGACGGGCGTTTCCTCGATGCGCTGGACCGTGCCTGGCGGGCCGAACGGCAGCCGCACGGCGACGACGACGGGCTGCCCTTCCACGGGGGCTGGGTCTTGCTGCTGGCCTACGAGCTGGCCGGCGAGATCGAGCCCACGCTGCGGCTGCGGCGCTCGGCGACCCTGCCGCTGGCGCTGGCGCTGCGTTGCCCTGCGGCGATCGTCATCGACCATGCGCGCGACTGCACCGTGCTGGTCGCCGAGGCCGGCGACGAAGCGCTGCTCGATGCACTGCAGGCCGATCTCGCCGCCGCGCCGACGCTCCCGCCACTGCCGCCGCTGGCCGGTTGGGACGAGGACGATCCGCAGCGGTTTCTCGATGGCGTCGCGCGGATCCACGGGCATCTGCAGGCGGGCGACATCTTCCAGGCGAACCTGTCGCGCCAGTGGCGTGCGCGTTATGCCATGCCGCCCGCGGCCGCATCGCTGCATGCGCTGTTGCGCGCGGCCAATCCGGCGCCGTTCGCCGGCCTGCTGCAGCAGCCGGCGTGGTCGGTCGTGAGTTCCTCGCCGGAGCGGCTGGTCGAGGTGCGCCGGGGCATCGCGCAGACCCGGCCGATAGCCGGCACCCGGCCACGGCTGCCGGGCGACGATGAGCAGGCGCGCATTCGCGAGTTGAGCGCGCATCCGAAAGAGCGCGCCGAGCATGTGATGCTGATCGACCTGGAGCGCAACGACCTGGGGCGCGTGTGCATGCCCGGGACGGTCGAAGTCGACGAGCTGATGGTGGTGGAGAGTTACGCCCACGTTCATCACATCGTCTCCAATGTACGGGGTCGGCTGCGCGCCGGAGCGACGCCCGGCGAGGTCATCGCCGCCACGTTCCCCGGCGGTACCATCACCGGATGTCCCAAGGTGCGCTGCATGGAAATCATCGCCACGCTGGAAGACGCGGCGCGCGGCGCCTATACCGGCGCACTGGGCTACCTCGACCGCAACGGTGACCTCGACTTGAACATCCTGATCCGCACCCTGACCCTGGCCGGTAACGAAGTCAGCCTGCGCGCAGGCGCCGGCATCGTCGCCGATTCGGTGGCCGAACCGGAACTGGACGAGACCCGCGTCAAGGCGCGCGGCCTGCTGCGCGCGCTGGGAGTGCCCGACTGATCATGGCGCCGATCCTGGTCAATGGCGAACCGACCGGGCTGCTGTCCGCGCTCGATCGCGGCCTGGCGTACGGCGACGGCCTGTTCGAGAGCATCCGTTTCGTCGGCGCCGGCGCCCCGCTGTGGCCGCGGCACATGCAGCGGCTCGCCGAAAGTTGCCGACGCCTGCGCATGCCGGCGCCGGACCCGGCGCAGCTGTGGCGCGAAGCGCTGGAGGTCGCGCGCGGGATGCCGCAGTCGGTGGTGCGCATCACGCTGACGCGCGGCGTCGGCGAGCGCGGCTACGCCCCGCCCGCGCTGCCGCAGGGTACCCGCGTGGTGGCGGCCTTCGCGCCGCCGCAACCGGCGCATGAAGCGTATGCGCTGGGCGTGCGCCTGCGCGTCTGCGAGATCCGTCTGGCCGAGCAGCCGCTGCTCGCCGGCATGAAGCACCTGAACCGGCTGGAGCAGGTGCTGGCACGCGCCGAATGGAACGATCCGGCAATCGCCGAAGGCGTGCTGTGCGATCGGCATGGCCGGGTGATTTCGGCGACCATGGCCAATCTGTTCGCGCGGATCGACGGCGTGCTGCTGACGCCGGTACTGGATCGTTGCGGCGTGGCCGGGGTTGCCCGCGCCGAGGTGCTGGCGGCGTACCCGCAGGCGCGGACCGCCGAGCTGACGCTGGAAGCCTTGTCGGGTGCCAGCGAGATCTTCCTCAGCTCGAGCGTACGCGGCATCCTGCCGGTACAGTCGCTGGATGACCGTGCCTATGCGCCCGGCGATGCAACCCGCCAACTGCAACAGCATTGGCGCGACCTTGGCTTTTCGATGGAGCACGGCGGATGAATTGCGGCTCGATGAGTGGGCGCGTCGCGCCACGTGTGCTGGTACTGCTCGCCGTGCTGGCCATGCTTGGCGCGCTGCTCTACGGCTGGAACGATTTCAACCGGTTCAGCCGCGCGCCGTTGAACGTGACGAAGCCGGGCGACAGCATCGATATCGCCCGCGGCAGCAGCTTCCGGGACATCGTCGCGGATATGCGCCGGCACGGGCTGAGCACGGCGAACCCGCTGTATTGGCGGCTGCTGGCCGGGCAGATGCGAGTGGCGGACAAGCTGCACGCCGGCGAGTACGCGTTGGAGCGGGGCATCACCCCGCGCCAGCTGCTTGCCAACATGGCCGCCGGCAAGGTGCTGCAGCACGATTTTACCATCGTCGATGGCTGGACCTTCGCCGAGTTGCGCCTGGCGTTGGCCAGGGCGGACAAGCTCAGGCACGACAGTGCCGGCCTCGACGATGCACAGATCATGCAGAAGATCGGCGCCGGCGGGGTGGCCGCGGAGGGACAATTCCTGCCCGAGACCTACGCCTACGTCAAAGGCGACGGTGACCTGGACCTGCTCAGGCGCGCGCACGCCGCGATGGTCAAGACACTGGACGCGCTGTGGCCCGGACGCGACAGCGACCTGCCGCTGGCCACGCCCTACGAGGCCTTGATCCTGGCCTCGATCGTGGAAAAGGAAACCGGTCGCGCGGATGAGCGGGCGCGGATCGCCGGCGTTTTCGTGCGGCGCCTGCGCGACCACATGTTGCTGCAGACCGATCCCAGCGTGATCTACGGCATGGGCAGCAGCTACACCGGCACCATCCACAAGAGCGATCTCACCACCGACACGCCTTACAACACCTATACCCGGCCCGGCCTGCCGCCCACGCCGATCGCGCTGCCGGGCAAGCCGGCGCTGCTGGCGGCCTTGCATCCGGCGGCCGGCACCTCGCTTTACTTTGTCGCCCGTGGCGACGGCAGGCATGTGTTTTCCGACACGCTGGAGGAACACAATCGCAATGTCGACTGCTACCAGCGGAAGCATTGCCGATGAGCCGCACGCAGGGGAAATTCATCAGCATCGAAGGCGGCGAGGGGGCCGGGAAAAGCACCCTGCTCGCCGGTCTGCGCGCCTGCATCGAGCGACGAGGCATTGCCCTGGTGCAGACGCGCGAGCCGGGCGGCACGCCGCTGGGCGAGGCCGTGCGCGGCATCGTGCTCGATCCGGCGCAGCACGCCCTGGCCGCCGAGACCGAGTTGCTGCTGATGTTCGCCGCGCGCGCGCAACTGGTGCGCGAGGTGATCGGGCCGGCACTGCATGCCGGGCAATGGGTACTGTGCGATCGTTTTGCCGATGCCAGCTATGCCTACCAGGGCGCGGGCCGCGGCCAGCCGCTGCAGCGCATCGCCGAACTGGAACGCTGGGCCTGTGCCGGCATCAAGCCGGACCTGACCCTGCTGCTCGACCTGCCGGTGGCGACCGGCCGTGCCCGTGCGGCCGGCCGTGGCGCTGCCGACCGCATCGAGGCCGAGGCCGACGCCTTCTTCGAACGCGTGCGCGCCTGCTATCGCGAGCGCGCGGCCGCCGAACCGGACCGCTTCCGGGTGATCGACGCCAGCCAGTCGCCGGCCGCCGTGCTGCAGGCGGCCACGGATGCGCTGGCCGGACTGGTCGGGGCGTCGCGGCCATGAACGGATTGCCGTGGCACGCCGAACACTGGCGGCGGCTGCAGGCGCGTCGGCAGCGCGCGTCGCTGGCGCACGCCTTGTTGCTGTGCGGGCCGGCGGGCCTGGGCAAGCGGGCGTTCGCGCAACGCTTCGTGCAGGGGCTGCTGTGCGCCCGGCCGGCGGATGGCGATGCCTGCGGGCAATGCCGCAGCTGCCTGCTGCTGGCGGCCGGCACGCATCCGGACCTGATCGCGGTGGGTTTCGGCCTGCGCAAGGACGGCGTGCAACGCAGCGAGATCGTGGTCGAGCAGGTTCGCGAACTGTCGGCGCGCCTTGCCATGAACAGCCAGTTCGGCGGTTGGCAGGTGGCCGTGATCGATCCGGCCGATGCGCTGAATGCCGCCGCGGCCAACGCCCTGCTGAAGACGCTGGAGGAGCCGGCCGCGCAGACCATGCTGATCCTGCTGGCCGATGCGCCGTGGCGGCTGCCGCCGACCATCCGCAGCCGTTGCCAGCGGATCGGGTTTGATCTGCCTGCCGCCGCCGACGCACTGGCGTGGCTGCGGACGCAAGGCGTGAGCGACGAAGCGGGAGCGCTCGCGGCCGCGGCCGGCAATCCCGGGCTGGCGCGTGCCTGGGCGCAGCAGGGCGCGCTCGACCAACGGCTAGAAGTGCGCCGGGACCTGGCCGCGCTCGCGGCCGGCCGCGGCCAGCCGCTGGAAGTGGTCAAGCGCTGGCTGGACGGCGAGCCGTCGCAGCGCCTGTGGTTTGCCGCCCAGGCTGCCGCCGATGAAATCAGGGCCCGCGCCGGGGCGAGCGCCGGGCCGCTGGCCAGCACGCTGGATACCGAGGCGCTCGGCCACTGGTACGACGCGGCAAACCGTGCCCGCGAGGGTCTTCGCGGCCCGCTGCGTGGCGACCTGCTGCTGCTCGAACTGCTGGCGCAATGGCGTTGACCGCCGGCGTCGCCAGCCAGCAGCCGGCGATCGGGTGGGCGGACGAACCGCCGGCATTTTCCGCGCGCACCCGCTTGCTGGTGGTGGCGCCGCATCCGGACGACGAGACCCTCGCGACCGGGCTGCTGATCCAGCAGGTGCGGGCGGCCGGCGGCGAAGTGCAGGTCCTGCTGTTGACCGCCGGCGACAACAACCCGTGGCCGCAGCGCTGGCTGGAGCGGCGCGTCCGGATCCGCGGCGCCGATCGGCGGCGCTGGGGGCAGCGCCGTCTTGCCGAAATGCAGCATGCCCTGCGCCAACTCGATCTGCCGGCGCCGGCGCTGCGCAGCCTGGGCTGGCCGGACATGGGCGTCACCGATGGCCTGCTGCAGTCGGGAGGGGAACTGCTGGCCACGCTGGCCGGGGCGATCGGCGAGTTCCGGCCCAGCCTGATCGCCCTGCCGTCGCTGCACGACCGCCACCCCGACCATGGCACGGCGCACGTGCTGGTCCGGCTCGCGGTGGCGCGACTGCCCCATCCGCCGGCGATGCTGGCCTATCTTGTGCATGGGCGGACGCTGGGCGTCAGATTTGTCGAAATCCGCGGGTCGGCGGGGCAGCAGGCGTGCAAGCAGCGGGCATTGGCCGCGTACCGCAGCCAACTGGCCTTGAGCGGCAATCGGCTGCGGCGCCTGGCTGCCCCGCCCGAACGCTATGCGATGGTGCCGCCGCGGCCCGGCCGGCCCGCCTCGGCCCTGCCGTGGCAGCCCCCGGCATGGCTGCAGCCATGGCTGCGCCTGAGCGTGGTCGGCGGGCGGGGCGCGCAATCCTGGCGCTGGCGGGATGCCCCGCTGCGGCGCGACGGGGACGGCGTCTACCAGTTGCCCCCGGCGCGCGGACCTGACGACATCCCGCGTTTCGCCAGATTGGCATGGGACCTGCATAGCGTCTGGGTCTTCGACCATTGGGGTTGGCACGAACTCTGATTCGATTCGCGCTGACTGACCCGGCGTGGCAGGGGCGGTTGTCGGGCAGGGAGTTGCCGGCGGCCAGTCCGGCAGCACCGTCACGAAACAACTGCAGTATTCATCCAACCGGCCCGGCTACCTGAATGCAGCAAACGGATCAGACTTCGATGCAGGCCACTCCGGCACCGACGCCATCGAGCGACAGCTTCTGCAACGCACTCTTCGACATTGGCCGGTTGCTGGCGCGATCCCTCGATCCGCCGGCGTCGTACGAGGCGGCGATCGGCATTCTTGAAAGCCGGGTCGGCGCCCGCTGGGTGATGGTGGGCGAGCTGGATCGCGGCGGCCGGTGGTTCCGCCGCGTGGCGCCCACCAGGGCTGCTCCCGACCTGGGCGATACCTATCCCGAACACTTGCCGTTTTCCTTCGCCGGGCCGTCGTTCTGGCGAGGGGAACCGCAGATCGACGTCGATATCCGGCACGTGCCCGGTCGCGAGGTGTTCCGTCAGGCCTGCGCGTGGCATGGAGTGGTCTCGGTGGCTACCGTGCCGATCACGCAGTCCGGCGAAGTGCAGGCGGTGCTGGTGGTAGGGGCGAGCCATGCCGGTTTCTTTTCCGCGCCGATGATCGGGTTGCTGCAGCAAGTGGCGTCGAGCATCGGGGCGGGACGGGAGGCGCATCGGCAGCGGATGCTCCTGCAGCAAGCGTCGCAGCAGGAGGTTCGCCAGCGGCGTGCGATGCGACTGCTCAGCGAGACGGTCAGGATCGTCACGCGCGGCGTGGACGAACAGTCCATGCTTGCCGATGCCTGCCGTGCGGCCAGGGCCGTCGGCAACTACCCGTTTGCCTGGGTGGACCTGATCGAGGATGCCGGCGGCAGGACATTGCGATTGCCGGCGCATGCCGGGCCGGACGGCGCGGTCGATGCGGATGCCGAGCTCGCGCTGGCCCAAGCCGGGCATGCCGATGCGGCCGCGGCGATCGCCATGTCGACCGGCAAGCCGCAGCTCTGGCAGCCGTCGGGCGGCGGCTCGGGCCGGGCCGGTGCGGATGGCGGGGATTTGCACGCCGTGCTGGCGCTTCCATTGAACGCGGACGGCCTCATCGTGGGCGTTTTCGTCATCGGCGCGATCGCGGCGGACGCTTTCAGCGCCATCGAGATGCACGCTCTTGCGGATATGGCGACCGGTCTCGGACTGGCTGTCCGGATGCGGCGTGCGCACGAGGCGAGGCATGCCGAATGGAAGGTGCGCGACGCCGGGGTCGAACGCCTGGCTTTCTACGACGTGGTTACCGGCTTGCCCAACCGGCGCCTGCTGTTCGACCTGCTCGAACAGGCGCGCGCCCAGGCCATGCGGCAGCAGTCCCTGCTGGCCGTGGGCATACTCGACCTGGACCGGTTCAAGAGCGTCAACGACACGCTCGGGCATGCGGGCGGCGACCGGGTGCTGGCGGAAGCCTCGGCGCGGATTCTTGGCATGCTGCGCGAGGCGGATGTCGTGGCCCGTTTCGGCGGCGACGAGTTCGCGCTGGTGATCTCCGGCCTCGACAGCAAGGAACAACTCGATGCGATCAGCCGCTGCATCCTGCAGGTGCTGCGCACGCCGTTCGACCTGATGGACGAGCAGGTCTGCATCTCGGCCAGCGTAGGCTGGACGCTCTTTCCGCTCGACGAATCCGATGCCGACGGGCTGGTCCGGCACGCCGACCTGGCGATGTATGCGGCGAAGGAAGAGGGCAAGGATCGCGGCCTGCTGTACCAGCCGGCGATGGAGCTGGAGCAGCTGCGGCTGCAGGCGATGCGTGACCGGATCGCGCTGGCGCTGGCGCAGTCACGGCTGCAACTGCTGTATCAGCCGATCGTGTACATCGACGGCTTGCCCGGCTTGCCGGGAGTGGCCGGCATGGAGGCGTTGTTGCGCCTGCGCGACGGCGAGCAGGGGCTGATCGAGCCCGCCGATTTCATGCATGTGCTGGACGATCCGCAACTGGCGCGACCGATCGGCCGCTATGTGCTGGACGAGGCCCTGCGGCAATGCCAGGCATGGGTGCGGGCGGGCGTCTCGATTCCCGTCTCGTTGAACATCAGTACCCGCCATCTGCTGCATCCGGCATTTTTCAACGATATCGACGCCGCACTCGATGCCTATCCCCAGGTGATGGATGTGGGTTTCGGCATCGAGGTGACCGAGACCGGTCCCTCGATGGACCACGCCCGCGCGAAAATCGTGATCGAGGAGTGCCGCCGCCGCGGAATCCGGGTGGGGCTGGACGATTTCGGTACCGGCAGCGCGTCGCTCAGCCATATCCAGCACCTCGACATCGAGCACATCAAGCTCGACCAGAGTTTCGTGCGCGACATCCTCAGCGACGAGCGCAACATGGCGATCGCGGCGGGCGTGATCACCACGGCGCGCATGCTGGCCAAGGCCGTCATCGCCGAAGGCATCGAGACGCCGGGGCAGGGCGATCTGCTGGCATCGCTGGGCTGTCATCAGCTGCAGGGCTTCTCGATATCCCGGCCGATGTTCGGCGACGCGGTGTCCGAGTGGGTCAACCAATGGGTGCCGCCCGCTTCGTGGGCACGACTGGTCAACGAACGCCAGTCGCTGCTGGCAAGCTAGGCTCCGGGGCGAACGTGCCCCGTGCTGGGGGAGTGGTGCGAATGGGGCGCAACACTTAAGATCGCGATCATCAGATCGGGCGGTGTGGCCGTCCGGCAGGAGTCAGGCATGAAACCCGCGGCCGCCCGTCAGGGCATCATTTCACTGAAGATCAAGGACGCGGCTTCGCTGTACAACGCCTACATGCCCTATCTGAAGCATGGCGGGTTGTTCGTGTCGACGGCGCAGCAGTATTCGCTGGGGGACGAGGTGGTGTTGCTGGTGACCCTGGCCGAGGAGACCGAGCGGCTGTCGGTCGTCGGCAAGGTGGCCTGGATCAGTCCGCCCGGCGCACAGGGCAACCGTGTCCAGGGCGTCGGCGTCCACTTCAACGAATCGAAAGACGCCGAGGTCGCGCGCAACCGCATCGAGAACATCCTCGCCGGTACGCTGACCTCCGAACGCGCCACGCACACCATGTGACCATCGGTCGCACCCGCGGGCACGGCAGATGCCCGCGATCCCGCCGGATTCGGCCGTCAAGGCTTGTCGCCTGACCCCCGCACGCTGATACAATGGCGCGATTCGCGAGCCCATCTCGCGAAGCAGGGGACGCTGGCGGTTGCAGCGTCTGCGGGCATGCCTGACGAGCCTCCGGGTTTGCCGGTTTGCCGAATCGAATCGCCGGCCGTGAGTTGGTGGACTTCAGTCCACGCGGTCACTGATGCGCCCGAGGGCGTGGAGGTACGTTGCATCGTGCTTGCCGAATATTGGCCCGTCCTGTTGTTCATCGGAGTTGCCACCGGTCTGGGCCTTGTACTGTTGGTGATCGGCCTGCTGGCGGGTCCCAGCCGCCCCGAGGCGGAAAAACTCTCACCCTACGAGTGCGGTTTCGAGGCATTTGAAGATGCCCGCATGCGCTTCGACGTGCGTTACTACCTGCTCGCCATCCTGTTCATCATCTTCGATCTGGAAATCGCCTTCCTGTTTCCGTGGGCGGTGGTGTTCCAGCAGATCGGCATCATCGCGTTGATCGAGATGGGCCTGTTCCTGCTGCTGCTGGTTATCGGTTTCGCCTACGTCTGGAAGAAGGGAGCGCTGGAATGGGAGTGAGACGTTACCCATGCGCGACGCCGGGCATGTTGCCGCCGTTCGCGCGCGGACGGTCGCGGCAAGGCCGCGCCACGGTTGCCGCGGAAAACGCCCGTACGCCTTGCGCGCCGGCGCGCCCGTACGCCAACCGCTTCGAGAGGAATGACGCATGGGCCTGATTTCCGGCATCAGCGAGGTGATGCACAACCCGGCGCCGGTGAACGTGGTCGACGACATCCTGCGCCCGGCCGGCGACAACCCGCTGGTGCAGCAAGGTTTCGCCACCGCGCGTCTGGACGAGTTGATCAACTGGGCGCGTACCGGCTCGATGTGGCCGGTGACGTTCGGCCTGGCCTGCTGCGCGGTGGAGATGATGCAGGCCGGCGCGTCGCGGCTGGACCTGGACCGCTATGGCGTGATCTTCCGCGGCAGTCCGCGGCAGTCCGACGTGATGATCGTGGCCGGCACCCTGGTCAACAAGATGGCGCCGGCGCTGCGCAAGGTCTACGACCAGATGCCCGAGCCGAAATGGGTGATCTCGATGGGCAGTTGCGCCAACGGCGGCGGCTATTACCACTATTCCTATTCGGTGGTGCGCGGTTGCGACCGCATCGTGCCGGTGGACATCTATGTGCCGGGCTGCCCGCCGACGGCCGAGGCGCTGATCCACGGCATCCTGCAGTTGCAGAAGAAAATCCGCCGCACCAACACCATCGCGCGTTCGTGAGGCCCTGACATGTCCGAACCACATCCGACCTCGCTGGCCGAGCGCCTCGTCGCGCGATTCGGCGACACGCTGGCGGTCAGCACGGCGCGCCACGAGGTCACCGCCGAGCTGGCGGCTGCCGACCTCGTCGCGGTGGCCACCGCGTTGCGCGACGAACCGGCGTTCCGGTTCAGCGAACTGATCGACCTGTGCGGCATCGACTACCTGGGCTACGGGCAGACCGAATGGGATACCGAGACGGTGTCCGGCAGCGGCTTCTCGCGCGGTGTCGAAGGCCAGGCGCAGGGACGCTTCAACTGGGCCGAGCGCCCGCGCGGCACGAACCTGCCGCGCCGCTACGCCGCGGTGGTCCAGCTGCTGTCGATCGAGCACAACCGTCGCCTGCGCCTGCGCGTGTTCTGCGAGGACGACAGCCTGCCGGTGGTGCCGTCGCTGACCCAGGTATGGCCTGGCGTGAACTGGTTCGAGCGCGAGGCGTTCGACCTGTACGGCATCATCTTCGAGGGCCATCCGGACCTGCGCCGGATCCTCACCGACTACGGCTTCGTCGGGCACCCGTTCCGCAAGGATTTCCCGCTGATCGGCAACGTCGAGGTGCGTTACGACCCCGAATTGAAACGGGTGGTCTACGAGCCGGTGTCGATCGAGCCGCGCGTGCTGGTGCCGCGGACGATCCGCGACGACGTCGATCTGATGCAGGCCAAGGCCGAGGCCGCCGACCACTGGCGGGAGAATTGAGATGGCCCAGGAAATCCAGAACTACACGAT
>JAGWMU010000204.1 GCA_028873095.1 Pseudomonadota bacterium
TTCCTCACCCCGAGCACGGCCAAGCACGGGGCGATCTCCTGCATCGTGCCGATGGTCAGCCACGTCGACCATACCGAGCACGACGTGGCGGTGGTGGTCACCGAACAGGGGCTGGCCGACCTGCGCGGCCTGTCGCCCAAGCAGCGCGCCCGCACGGTGATCCGCAACTGTGCGCACCCGGACTACCGGCCCATGCTGGAGGACTATTTCGAGCGCGCCTGCCGCGACAGCAAGGGCAAGCACACGCCGCACCTGCTGCCCGAGGCGCTGTCCTGGCACCAGCGCCTGCTCGACACCGGCAGCATGCGCGCCTGATCCGCCGGGTCTGACGCGCATACTGGCCCGCGGCTCGGCGAAGCAGCTACGCTAGCGTCCATGCGGATACTCGTTGCCGAAGATGAAGCCAAGGCTCGCCGCTACCTGGCGCGGGGACTCGGCGAACAGGGTTTCTCGGTCGAACTCGCCGAAGACGGCAACAGCGCGCTGGTCCTGCTGCGCGAGCACGTGTTCGACGTGGCCGTGCTGGACGTGATGCTGCCGGGGCGCGATGGCTGGAGCATCGTCAAGACCTTGCGCGGCGAGGGCAATCGCACCCCGGTGCTGTTCCTCACCGCGCGCCATCATGTCGAGGATCGGGTGCGCGGCTTCGAGCTCGGCGGCGACGACTACCTGGTCAAGCCGTTCGCGTTCGCCGAGTTGCTGGCGCGGCTGCAGAACCTGGTGCGCCGCTTCGAGCCGGCGGCGGGTGCCGCGACGATCGAGATCGGCGAACTGCTCATCGATGCGCTGCGGCACGAGGTCTCGCGCGCCGGCCAGGCGCTGCAGCTGACCCCGAAGGAGTATGCCCTGCTGCTGTTGCTGGCCCGCCATCGCGGCCGCGTGCTGTCGCGCACGCTGATCGCCGAAAACGTCTGGGGGGTGTGCTTCGACACGCAGACCAATGTGGTGGACGTGCTGGTCCGGCGCCTGCGCGCCAAGCTGGATGCGCCCTTTGCCCAACCCATGCTGCATACCGTGCGCGGCATGGGCTACCTGCTGGACGAGCATGCGGATTGAGCGCTGGCGGGCATGGCGTTCGCCGTCGATCGGGGCGCGCCTGACCCTGCTCTACACCGTGATGGCGCTGCTGGCGGTGGCGCTGTTCGCCGGCATCACCGACTGGCGCCTGTCGACCAATTTCAGCCGCGAGCAGGTGAGCTTCCTGCAGTCGAAGGTGGCTGAATTGCAGACGGACCTGGACGACGCCAACGGCGACCCGCAGGCGTTGCTGGCGGAAATCGCCAAGGAAACCGGGGCGTCCCGGCTGCGCCAGTACCAGGCGCGGGTGCTGGCCGCGGACGGCACGACCCTGGGCGAAACCCCGGGCATGGCCGCTGCGCTGCCGCCGCGCGAATTTCCCGTGCCCGGCATGTCGCCCGGGTCCATCGAGCAGGTGCGGGCCGGCCGGCAGGTCTACATGCTGGCCGCCGTGCCGCTGGCCGGTCCCGACGACGCGGCGCCGGTGCATCTGCAGTTCGCGCTCGACGTGACGCGCGACGCCGGCTTGCTGACCGACTTCCGCCGCGCCCTGGCGCTGTCTTTCCTGTTGCTGGCGCCGCTGCTGATGCTGGCGGGGCGCTGGATCGCCGCGCGGGGATTGGCGCCCTTGCGGCGGATCAGCGGCGCCGCCCGCGCGATCACCCCGGCGGACCTGTCGGCGCGCCTCCCGCTCGCGCCACCGTGGCCGAGCGAACTGGATGAGCTGGTGCGGGTTTTCAACGCCATGCTCGGCCGCATCGAGGAGGCATTCGGACGGCTGTCGCGCTTTTCCGCCGACCTCGCGCACGAACTGCGCACGCCGCTGGCCAACCTGAGCGGCGAGCTGGAGGTGTGCCTGATGCGCCCGCGCAGCGCCGACGACTACCGCGCAGCGCTGGAATCGGGCCTGGAAGAATGCCGCCGGCTGCACGTGCTGATCGAGAACCTGCTGTTCATGGCGCGCGCCGAACACGCCGAGCAGGCATTGCGGCGCGAGCGGTTCGACGCCGCCCAGGCGTGTGCATGGGTGGTCGAGCAACTGGTGCCCGGAGCCGCCGCCCGCGGCGTGCGCCTGCGCATCGCGGGCGAGGCCGCGATGGAGGCCGACCCGCTGCTGTTCCGCCAGGCTCTGGCCAACCTGCTGAGCAACGCGATCCGCCACTCCGGCGCCGGCAGCGAGGTGGAGATCGTGCTGGCGACGGTCGCCGGCGGCGCCGAGATCCGCGTCCGCGACCACGGCGAAGGCATCGAGGCGCAACACCTGCCGCATCTGTTCGACCGCTTCTACCAGGTGGACGCGGCGCGGCAGCGCGGCGCCGGGCAAGGGACCGGGCTGGGCCTGTCGATCGTCCGGGCGATCGTCGAGATGCATCGCGGCGAGGTGCGCGTCGAAAGCGTGCGCGGCGCGGGCACCACGGTGAGCATGCGCTTCCCGCCGGGTACGTCGCGCGCGCCCGAGCTGCCGTCGGCCGAGCCGCACGCAAGCTGACCGGCCGGCAGGTCCCGTCGCTGAATCCGGCGGCGGCCCGGGCGGCCGACGCCGTCGACGCGCGGCCTGCGGATGACAGGATTGTCATCGGATCGAGCGTTCTTCATCACGGGCGCCCGGCTAGGCTTGCTGCATGCGCACGCTCCCCATCCATTCCGCCTTGACCGGCCTGCTGTCGCTGCTGCTGGCCGGCTGCGCCGCCGTGCCGGCCCAGCGTACGCCGGATCTTCGCGAGCAGGCCCATGCGCTGGCGGCGCGCCGCCTGGACGACCCCGGCCTGAGCGCGGCCGAAGCACATTTCGGCCTGCCCGCCGCGCACGATGCCGCGTGGACGCCGGACCGCATCACCGTCGCGGCATGGTATTTCGATCCGGCGCTTGCGCAGGCACGCGCCGCGGCCACCCGCGCGGCGGCCGATGCCGAAGTCGCCGCGCAACGCAGCAATCCCACGCTGCAGCTGGGTACGGAGAAAGTGTTCGGCGGGCTCGGCAGCGGCCCGCCGTGGACGGCGGGCATCGCCTTGCTGTTGCCGTTGCTGCACCCGGGCGAAGCGGCGGCCCGGCGCGACATCGCCGCCGCCGACACCGCGGCCGCCCGCGACCAGGCCGCGCTGGCGCTCTGGCACAGCCGCACGCAGGCCCTGGCGGCGATGCGCGCGACGCTGCTGGCACGCCGGGCGCAGGCTCTCGCCGAAACCGCGGTGCGCGACCGGAAGGCGTATCTGCAAGGGGTGCGGCAGCGCGTGCAGGCCGGTGCCGCCGCGCGCGACATCCAGCTTGCCGCCGAACTCCAGCTGCAGCGCGCCGAGGCCGGACTGGCCGACCGGCGCGCCCGGCGCGATGCCGCGCAGCAGGCCCTGGCGGCCGCGCTCGGCCTGCCCTGGTCGGCGCTGGCCGAAGCCCGGCTGCGCTGGCCGGATCTCGACGCGCCGCCGGCGCCGGCGGCATTGCCATCCAGCGCGCTGGCCGAGGATGCGGCATGGAACCGGCTCGACCTCGCGGCGCTGCTCGCGCACTACCGGGCCAGCGCGGCGCGCTTGCGGATGGCCGCCGGCACGCGCTTCCCGGCGCTGGCCGTGGCGCCGGGCTACAAATACGACCAGGGCGCGCGCAAGTTCACCTTCGGCCTGGACGTCGAACTGCCGCTGTTCCACGGTGCCGGCGCGCGTATCCGGGCGGCCGCGGCGGCACGCGACGAAGCGGCCGCCGCCGTGCGCGCGCGCCAGATGACGATACTCAACGCACTCGATGCGGCCCGTGCCGGCTACGCCGAACGCTACGCCGCCTGGCAACGCATGCAGGCAGCCGCGGCGGCCGCCCGGCTGACGGCCGCGCGCGCCCGGGCGCAGCGCTCGGCTGGCCAGATCGACCATGCCACCGAGTTGTCCGCGCGGCTGGTCGCCGCGACGGCGGCGCTGGCGGCCAACGACGCGCTGTCGCGCGCGCTGGACTCGCTCGCTCGGCTGGAGGATGTCCTGCAGCACCCGCTCTGGCCCCCGACCCACCTGGCGCAGATGCCGACCAGCCCCTTCCCCGCTGCTTCGGCACCTGCCGACGAGGCCGCCCATGCGCACCGTTCCTGACTGGCGCCACCTGCTCACCCTGGCCGCGGCGTCCGTCGCCGCGTCGTGGGCCATTGCCGCGCCGGCGCTGGCCGCCACCACCGGAACCGTGCTGCTGACCCCGGCCAGCGTGCAGGCCAGCGGCATCGCGGTGGCGCCGCTGACCGCCGCAACGCGGACCGCACAGGCGCAGGGCGTCGCCACGGTGCTGGATCCGCAACCGCTGCTGGCGCTGGCGGCGCGATTGCGGACGACGCATGCCGCGGCACTGGCCGCCGAGGCGGCCGCGCGGGCCGCGGATGCCGAGGCGAAGCGATCGCGGGCGCTGTACCGGCAGGACGAAAACACCTCCCTGCGCGACCTGCAGGCGGCCGAGGCGGCGGCAGCGGCGGCCAACGCCCGGCGCCAGGCGGCGCGCGCCGACGAGACCACCGCGCGCGGCGCCGCACGCGCGCAATGGGGGCCGCTGCTGGCGCGGCTGGCCGCGCGGGGACCGCGGGCGCTGCGCGATT
>JAGWMU010000205.1 GCA_028873095.1 Pseudomonadota bacterium
AAGCATCGCGCACAGGGTGCGCTCCTACTACGCATCGGGCGGCAAAAGCATCGCGCACAGGGTGTGCTCCGGCCGCAGATCCGGCGGCGGCATCAATCGGCCTCGCGGCAGTCTTCAGCGGCCCTGCGCCGGCCCTGCGCCGCATGGTGGCGCGCCACCACCGCGCATACCATCAGCTGCAACTGGTGAAAGATCATCAGCGGCAGCACCAGCGCGCCGAGGCCGCCGGACTGGCCGGCGAACAGGATCTTCGCCATCGGGATGCCGCTGGCCAGGCTTTTCTTGGAGCCGCAGAAAAAGATCGTGATGCGGTCCTCGCGCACGAAACCCAGCCGCCGCGAACTCCAGTGCAGGGTCAGCATCACCATGGCCAGCAGCAGGCCGTCGATCCCCAGCGTGGCCAGCAGCGCCAGCGGCGGCGTGCGGTGCCACAGCCCCGCGACCACGGCCGCGCCGAACGCGGTGTACACCACCAGCAGGATCGTGCCCTGATCGACAAAACCGAGCAGCGGCCGGTGGCCGTCGACGAAGGCGCCGATCCGGCGCCGCGCGACGTGGCCCAGCGCGAACGGCAGCAGCAGCTGCAGCACGATTTCCAGCACCGCATGCCACGACGCGCTGCCCTGGCCATGGCTGGCCAGCAGCAGGCCCACCAGCAGCGGCGTCAGCACGATGCCGAACAGGTTCGACATCGAGGCGCTGACCACCGCGGCCGGCACATTGCCGCCGGCGATCGAGGTGAACGCGATGGACGACTGCACGGTCGAGGGAAGCGTGCAGACGAACAGCACGCCCAGATCCAGCTGCGGCGTCAGCAAGGCATGGCCCAGCGGCTGCAGCGCCAGCCCGAACAGCGGAAACAGCGCGAAGGTGCCGGCGAACACGGTCAGATGCAGCCGCCAGTGCGCCATGCCCTGCACGATCGCCGTGCGCGGCAGCTTGGCGCCGTGCAGGAAAAACAGCAGGGCGATCGCCGCATCGGTCGTCCAGCCGAAGACGCGCGCCGCCTCGCCGCGGCAAGGCAGCAGCGAGGCCAGCAGCACGGTGGCAAGCAGGGCGAGGGTGAAATTGTCCGGGCGCAGGCGGCGCAGCAAGGGCATGGGGGCGGGTTCGCGTGAAAAGGGCAAGTCTGGCAGCCTGCCGTACGGTTGGTCGGCCTGTTCAGTCGTCCCCTGCCGCGGCATCCAGGCGGCGGTGATGCCGCCACCACAGCAGCAGGACCGTGAGCACGACGATGCCGACGGCCAGCCACAGGCTGACCTGCCCGCGATGCAGCCACTTGATCAGCCAGTCGTGGTTGTCGGCGCCGAAATACCCCAGGTAGACCCAGATCGGCACGCTGATCAGCGCGGCGAGCGTGTCGATCAGCAGAAAGCGCAGGAACGACACCCGGTGCGTGGTGCCGGCGGTGACGTAGATCGTGGTGCGCATGCCGGGCAGGAATCTCGCGAAGAACAGCATGCGGTTGCCGTAGCGGTCGAACTTGTGCTGCACGCTGGCGTAGCGCGCCGGCGTCAGCACGTGCGCCACCAGCCGCCATTTCAGCATGCGTGCGCCGTAATGGTGGCCGAGCAGGAAGATGCCGGCGTCGCCCAGCAGCACGCCGAACATCGACAGCGCGAACATCGTGTGCACATTCGCGTAGCCCAGGCCGGCGATGACGCCGCCGGCCACCAGGGTGATGTCCTCCGGCAGCGGCAGGCCCGCGCCGCAGATCATCAGCGCGATGAATACCGCGACGTAGCCGTTCTCGGCGAAGATCGTGATCAGTTGCTGCAGCAGGTCCATCGATGTCCTTGCGCGTCGTGCGAAGCCTGTATCGTCGCGGCGGGGAATGATCCCACGGCCGGATCGTGCTTGACGACCGGCTGGACACGATGGCGCCGGCCGCGCCGTGGCGTGCGGCAGGCCGTCCGCTTCACGTCGAGGCGGCCGGTGGCCGCGCGCGCGCGGCCAGCAGCTCGCGCAGCTCGGTTTTTTCGGCGTCGTCCAGCGGGCCCTGGCGGCTCCGGGCGGTCAACGCGTCGCGGCGCTGGCTGGTGGCCAGGTCGTCCATTCGCGCCAGCGCATCGAAGAACTCGGTACGCCGGTTTTCCGGTTCGCCCACCGCCGTCGCCGCCATCAGTTTGTGCAGCGAGGGGTATTCCGGCCGCTCGGCGAAGTGCTCGACCAGCATGGCGGGATTGATCCCCGGCCGCGAGCGCGCGATGTCCAGCAGCTCGGCGAGCAGCGCCACGCCGGGTTTGTCCAGGCGCAGGAAGCGGTAGGGTTTCTCGACCTGGTCGGCCAGCCCCGGTTGCGCCAGCAGCAGCGCGATCGCGCTGCGCACCAGCGAGCGCTGCACGGCCACGGGGCGCTGCGCCGCACGGTGCGCCGGGGCTTCCGCTTGCAGCATCGCGCGGGCGCCGCTGCGTTTCTCCAGCTCCTGCGCCATCAGGTCGCGGAACGCGCCGTCGGGCAGCTTCGCGAGCAGCGGGCGGGCGCGTTCGGCGAGTCGCGCGCGGCCGTCCAGGCTGGCCATGTCCACGTCGTGCGACAGCTCGCCGAAAAAGTAGTCCGACAGCGGCATCGCTTCCTTGATGCGCTTTTCGAAACCCTCCCGGCCTTCCTTGCGCACCAGCGAATCCGGGTCCTCGCCGTCGGGCAGGAACAGGAAATATGCCTGTCGCCCGTCGCGCAGCCGCGGCAGCGCCGATTCCAGCGCCTTCCACGCCGCCGCACGGCCGGCGCGGTCGCCATCGAAGCAGAACACCACGTCCGGCGCGGCACGGAACAGCACCTCGGTGTGCTCCGGCGTGGTGGCGGTGCCCAGCGTGGCCACCGCGATCGGCAGCCCGGCCTGGTGCAGCGCGATCACGTCCATGTAGCCCTCGACCACCACGATCCGCAGCAGGTTCGCGTTGGCCTGCTTCACCTGCCACAGCGCGAACAGCTCGCGGCCCTTGTGGAACAGCGGAGTCTCGGGGGAATTGAGGTACTTCGGCGACTGCTCCGAGCTCAACACCCTTCCGCCGAACGCGATCACCCGGCCGCGGCGGTCGAGGATCGGGAACATCAGCCGCTCGCGGAAGCGGTCGTACTTGCTGCCGCGTTCGCTGGAGGCGACCATGCCGGCTTCGTTCAGCAGCTCCATGCGCCGCGGCGTGTTGCCCAGCGACTTGATCACGCCGTCGTAGCCGGCCGGCGCCCAGCCGAGGCGGAAGCGCCTGATCGTTTCGGCGTCCAGCCCGCGCTTCGTGCAGTAGGCCTGGGCCTCCGCGCTGCGCGGCAGCTCGTTCTCGTACCAGCGGGCGGCGTCGTCCAGCAGCGTGTACAGGTCGCTCCTGTCCTCGCGCGGGGCGGCTTCGCGGCCACCTTCGCGCGGCACCTTCAGGCCCACCGTCTGCGCCAGTTCCTCGACCGCGTCGGGGAATTCCAGACGGTCGAAATCCATCAGGAACTTGATCGCGCTGCCGCTCACCCCGCAGCCGAAGCAGTGGAAGAACTGCTTGGCGGGACTCACGTAGAACGACGGCGTGCGCTCGTTGTGGAACGGGCAGCAGGCGGTCCACTCGCGCCCGGCCTTCTTCAGCGGCACGCGCCGCTCGATCACGTCGACGATGTCGACGCGGGCAAGCAGTTCATCGATGAAGCTGTCGGGAATCAGGCCGCGCATAGGCGAGCTAGTCTAGCGGAGGCGAGTGCCGGACTGCCCTTGAGCCTGTGCGGCCCGTTGGTCGGCCGACCGGCGGCTTGCCGCGCTCAGCCGGCCAGGCGGGCCTTGATCTTGCCCGACACCACGGCCATGTCGGCGCGGCCGGCGGCCTTGGCCTTCACCGCGGCAACCACCTTGCCCATGTCGCGCGCCGAGCTGGCGCCGGTGTCGCCGATGGCGGCGTCGATCAGCGCGTCGAGCTCCGCCTCGTTCAGCTTGGTCGGCAGGTAGGTTTCGATCACCGCCATCTCGGCGCGCTCGATCGCGGAAAGGTCCTCGCGATGGGCGGCGTCGAACTGGCTCACCGAGTCGCGCCGCTGCTTGAGCATCTTTTCCAGCGTGGCCAGGACCTGCGCGTCATCCAGTTCGATCCGCTCGTCCACTTCGCGCTGCTTGATCGCCGCCAGCATCAGCCGGATCACCCCCAGCCGGTCCTTGTCGCCGCCGCGCATGGCGTTTTTCATGTCTTCGGTGAGCTGCTGCCTGAGCGTCATGGCGGGAACCTCTTGGGAGCGCGGGGGGCGTGCGCGGGGAAATCCATTTTACGGAAACGACAAGGCCGGCGTCGCCCTGGGGACAACACCGGCCCGTGCAAACCCGAGTGCCTGGGCGGCGGCAGCGGGAGCCCGCGCCTGCCGCGTTTCCGCTGCGGCGTCGAGACGCCGCGGGAAACCCAGTACTTCAGTACATCCGTACTTTGCGCGAGACGTCGCGCGACAGGCGGCGCAGGTGACGCTTCACCGCGGCGGCGCGCTTGCGCTTGCGCTCCTGGGTCGGCTTTTCGTAGAACTCGCGCTTGCGCGTTTCAGCGAGTACGCCGGCCTTTTCGCAGGTACGCTTGAAACGACGCAGAGCAATCTCGAACGGCTCGTTCTCGCGAAC
>JAGWMU010000023.1 GCA_028873095.1 Pseudomonadota bacterium
GCACCTGCGGCACCAGCAGCAGCGCGGCGGTCACCAGCAGCATGCGCCACCACACCAGTTGCAGCGCCGGCAGGGTGATCAGCTTGCCGAGGATCGCGGTGAAGCCCCACAGCACTACGCAGAAATGGATCTGCAGGCGGGCCTTGTTGACGGGTTGCATGGGGAATTCGCACCGGGGGATGCCGGCATTCTAGCGCCGGACGTCGCGTTCGATGCCGCCGCGCCGGGAGCGATCCAGGCGGCTCCTGCGTCAGGCCGCGACCTGCCTGTGCTGGCGGCGGTCGATCCGGTACACCGAGGCGGGCGGCAGGTTGAACAGCACGCTGCCGATGCGCACCGCCTTGAGGTCCAACTGCTCCAGCAAGTGGCGCGGCAGCGGGCAGCGCGGGCCGTAGGTGAACTGGTAGAACGCGCCGTCGGCATGCAGTTGCTGCTCGAACACGCCGCGGATGATGGCCGCGACCTGCCCGGCCGGCATCGACAGCAGCGGCAGCCCGCTGATCACCGCGCTGGCGCGTTCCTCGCCGAACAGCGGCAGGGTTTCGCCCAGCTGCGCGGCGTCCATGCTCAGCACCCGGGCATCCGGATAGCGCTGCGTCAGGGCGTGGGCGAAAACCGGATCGGTCTCGATCAGTGCCAGCCGATGGGTCGGCAACCCGCGTGCGAGCAACGCCCGGGTGAACACGCCGGTGCCTGGGCCCAGTTCGATCACCGGGCCATCGTGGCGGCCGACATGCGAGGTCATCAGGCGCGTCAGCGAGGCTCCCGAGGGCGCCAGCGCGCCGATGCTGCGGGGGGCCCGCAACCAGGCACGCCAGAAGTTCAGGATATCGCTCAAAAACATGTGGATTTCCGGATCCGACGCAGGGCGGGCGCGAACAGAATGACGCGCCCGCCGTCCAAGTTACCGCGGACGGGTGAATAAAATGTTTTTTCGCGACGAAGCCGGGGTGCCGACGGCCATGGGCTGTCTCGAATAACCCGGTTCCCGCCATTTGCGCAGCAGCGCACCCTGTGCGCGAAAGGCACTTGTCACGGCTGCCGCAAGGAGCTTTCGCGCGCACGGTGCGTCGCTGCGCGCACCGGCACGTCGATGCTGCACAGATCGATCCTGCCGGCCGGCACCGCATAGAACGCGTCGTGGCGGTTGCGCTGGGCCTCGATCAACGCGGCAAAGGTGGGGCTGTCGGTGCGCAGCACCTGCACGGCGGGCCGCTGTGCCGCCGGCAGGTCCGCGGCCAGTCGCACCGACTCGATCAGCGTGCGCCGTGCCGGCGTGGCATAGAAGCCCATCGGCCCCTTGCCGCGCGGCAGGCCGGACAGCAGCGGCATGCCATCGATCACGCGGCCCACCACGGCGAGATTCCGGTCCAGCCGGCGTGGCGCCTGGCCGATCACCGCATACAGCGCGCTGCCGTTGCCGCTGTCCGGCGGGTTGTCGCGGCCCACGCCGACCATGCCGTAGCAGTGGGTGAGCCATTCCTGCCCGGCGGCGCGGTTGCGCGCCACCGGAAAGCCCTCGGAGAAACCCACCTCGGGCGCGTACATGTCGCCGTCCGGCAGTCGCGTGAACGGCAGCTTCGCATCGAACGGGCGGGTGAACTCCGGCGGCAGCGTGGCCTGCGCCTTGCCCAGCGATCGCAGCTTCGCCTGGTCGCCGCCGTCATCGCCGGCCGGGTCGTCCCACTGCGCCACGAAGTTGTCCTGCACCCGCACGATCGCCAGTCCGTCGAAATAGTGCTGGCGCACCAGCGTGCGGATGTTCGCCACGTGCAGCGGCGCGAAATCCGGCGCCAGCTCGATCAGCACGCGCCCGGCAGGCAAGCGCATCACCAGCAGGTTGCGCGGATCGGGCGTACGCCATTCGGCGTTGCCGGAAGAAGCCAGCAGCTGGGCCGCGCTCGGCGTGGGCGTATCGTGGCTTGGCGCGGCCGGCGCGGGCGAGGCCGGCAGGCAGGCGGCCAGCGCGGCCAGCGCGGCGGCGAGGAGGCGACGGTGCGACATGGTTATCCCCTTCGATGACGGATCGACCGGGGGCAACTTAGCAGATGGGCAGCTCGAAAACTCTTCCGCTCCCGTGAAAGCCGAACCCGCGCCGGGCGCTTGCGCAGATCCCGGGGAACGCTTCCGCCCAGGGCAGGGCAGACCGTCGCCCGGCGCGGCGTCGCGCTATGGCTTGCCGGCCCCGGGGCCGCCGGCCGTGGCCGAATAGCCATCGTTCAAGGTTTGCAGAAAGGCGATCACGTCGCGGATCTCGGCCTCGCTCAAGGCGGGCTTCTCGCCCGGGGAGCGGTCCATGGGGGCGTCGACGCGATCGACGTTGCGCCGGTACCGCGCGGGCAGGTCGTCGAATGCGACGGTCCTGCCGGCCACCTGCGGATACCATTTCCATGGCCGGATATCGCGTTCGACGTAGAAATGCATCACGTCCTCCAGCCGGTGGAAACGGCCGTTGTGGAAGAACACCTTGCGGGTCGCGACATTGCGCAGGGTCGGTGTCTTGAACATGCCGCAATAACCGGTTTCGTGCGCCAGGTCGTGGCGATAGGGCCCGCACAGGCCCAGGTCGAAATAGGCGGGGTCGCGATTGGCCGGTATCGCGGGATTGCGCGGCACGCCCAACGCGGCGAACGCATAATCGGTGAACGCCGGCGGCCGCCCGCCCGGCCCCGGCGTGTCGACATGGCACTTCGCGCAATTGCCCTTGCGCGGATTGTTGAACAGCGCGTAGCCACGCATCTCCTTGAGCGTGAGCCTGGCATGGCCGGACAGGGCGGCGTCGAATTTGCTGGTATACGGATGAAAGCTGGGGTCTTCGGTCTGGAATGCCTCGAGCGCCAGCCCCGCATCGTCGAACGCCCGGTGCGGATGGCGGAAGACGGTCGGGCCGAACACGCGCTTGAAGGCCTGGGCGTAGGTCCCGTGCCGCATTTTTGCGACGACGGCCTGCTCGTCGGGATTGGCCATCTCGTTTGCGTGCAGCAAGGGCATCGCCGCCTGCCGGTGCAGCGAGGCCGCCGCGCCATCGCGGGTGAAGCCGCCGGCCGGGCCTTCGTCCTCGCTGTCTTCGGACGCAGGCGTATAGAGATGCCGGCTGAAGAGCGGCGTGAACGTCAGGTAGCGCAGCGAGGGCACCGCACGGGTGCCCGCCTGGCGCAAGTCCGCCCCGCCGCGTTGTACCGCAAGACCATTCGGCGGCCCGTAGGCATGCGCCGGACTGTGGCAGCTGGCACAGGACATCCGTCCCGACGACGAAAGCGACGCGTCGAAGAAAATCCTTTTTCCCAGGCTGGCCCGCGCGCTCAGATGCGCCGGCACCGGCGGATAGCGTACCCACGTCCGGATCGACCCGCTCGTGGGCGGTTCCTGCCGGATCGTCGTTCCTGATCGATCTGCGGCATCGACTTCGGGATGGGCGACCGGCATGGTCCGGGCTTCCGCCGGCGGCATGGCCCGCAGGCCGATCGCCGCCGACAACGCCACGAGCGCGCAGGCTGCCGGCCGGATCGCGCGCCCCGCCATCCGGCGGAAATGCATGGTGCCGCTCACCTGCGAGGCCGCCGGTGCATTCAGAACGCGAACATCGACATCAGGTCACCCACCGCCGGCGTATTGATCGGCCGGTACGGATGCGCGGCCAGGGTCACCGGGTTCGGCAGGCTGTCGCGGCTGCGTGTCGACAACGGCGGCAGGCGCCAGTTGCGTTCGATGAATTTCAGTACCGAGGCATGGTCGTAGTACGCGTGGTCGACCGCGCCCCGGCGGGCATAAGGGGATACCACCAGCATCGGAATGCGCGGGCCATCGCCGAAGAAATCCAGGCTCTGGATGTAACCGGTATCGAAGTGGCCGCCGCCTTCGTCGGTGGTCACCACGATCGCGGTATGCGCCCATAGCGCCGGCTGCGCCTGTACTTTGGCCAATACCGTGCGCAGGAAAGCCTCGTAGCCTGCCGGCGCCGAATAGCCGGGATGCCCGCTGTCGAGATTCTTCGGCACCACGAACGAAACGGCCGGCAAATCGCGGTTCGCGACGTCGTTGAAGAACGTGCTCAGTCCGGCAAGTCTGGCCTTCAGGGCCGGGTTCGTCATCACCGTCGCGGATCCCGTCAGCGGGTCGCCGATGTTGTTGTACTGCGCCATCTGCGCCTTCGCCACCGACATGTGCATGGCCGCGGCGTCGGCGGTGACGTCCGCCGGATCGCGCCCGCCGGTATACCACTTCCACGTCACGCCCTTGCGCGCCAGCGCCTCGGCGATCGTCGGCACGGTCTGCGGCGGGTAGTTGTAGTTGTTCGGGCCGATCGGCTGCGGCCGGCCCTCCATGTCGTAGCCCGGGTCGTAGTTGTTCACCAGGTAATACGCGCCGGGCGCGCATTTGCTGTCGATGCGCCTGGCGCGCAGGAACGCCAGGATGCTGGCCACGCCCGGTTGCGCCGGGTCGGAACAGTTCACGTACGAGCCGCCTTCGTAACCGTCCCGGACGTAGAAGTTCGCGGTGCCCGCCATCGGGTCCGGATTCTCGACCTGGTTCGCCGGCGGCCTGGCGATCGCCCCGTCCTCGTTGAAATAAGGCAGGTCGCCGGTGGCCAGCGAGAAGAAGTTGCCGCCGGTGCCGCCCATCACGGACTGGTGGTAGTTGTCGCTCAGGGCGTATGCCCGCGCCAGCGCACGGAACAGCGGTGCGTCGCCGGCCGACATGTTCATGAACCCCATCAGCTCGCCGCCCTGCGATGGGTTGGCCGGCGTGACGCCTTTGCTGTCGCCGCCCATCCCGGTGGTGGCCGCCACCCAGGTGAACATGTCGTGCCGGCGGTTGTCGCCGCCGGTCTGCTGCCACATCTGGAAGAAACGGTGCACCGGGTCTCCGGTCACCGGGGCCGTGCCGCCGGTGCTGTACGGCACGTAGCGGGTGATCTGGAACGGACCGTTGGGCAGCGTTGCGGGAAACCGCGGGTCGGCAACGCCGCCGGCAACCTGGAACGTGACCGGGTCCAGCTCGCCGGTCTTTTCCGGTTGCGGCAGCGTGCGATAGGCGCCGGCGCGCACGGGATCGATGGTGTAGCGGGTCTGGATGGCGCCCTCGTCCTGCGCCGCCGCGCCGAAGTTCGGCCCCGGCGTGCCGTCGGCGCGGACGATGCCTTCGGACAACAGGTTCCTGACGGTCTGGCCCGGCGGCGGGACATAGCCGCCGAACAGGCCATCGAAACTCTGGTTCTCGCCGATGATGACGATCAGGTGCCGGATCGGCGTCGTCGTCGGGCCGTCGGCCAGCGCGATCGCCGAGGCCGCCGCCCGGGCCGGCACGGCGGCAGACAGCGCGCCGCCGGCGGGAATCGAGACGACGGTGCGGTCGGCGCCGCTGCCGACGACGATCGTTCCGGCGTGCACGCTGAAACGCGTGATCGCGAACAAGTTGCCCAGCGGGTTGTCCGCGTTCGCCTGGTAGGTCGGCGCGCCGACCGGATCGGCGATGGCCTGCGCGGGAACATGGAAGGCCGCGAACAGCGGTTGCAGCACGCCGGCCACGTCCCGGGCAACCTGGGCGATGCGCCGGGCGGAAATCCTGGCGGTGCGCATCCGTGCCGCGCCGGGAGCCGCATCAAGCGCTGTGCCCAGTACCCGCTGGGCCAGCAACGATGTCAGCGGATTCAGATTCGCCACCCGCGGCGTCGCCGCATCGCCGGGGGCCGGGGCGATCACCGCCGACACTGCGACCGGCGTGCCGTCGCCGTCGTCGAACGGCGCGGTCAGCACGAACGGACCGTCGCCCTTCAGCACCATCGTGAAATGGCCATGCGCGTCGGTCGGGCCCGACCGCGTGCGGTGGCCGGCAGCGTCCGTGGCCGTCACCGGCACGCCGACCAGCGGCACGTCGCTGCCGGCAACGCCGGTCACGCGGTAGTTTGCGTCGCCGGTCGGGCGACGTGCGCCGGTGCAACCGGGGAGGGTCGCAAGCGCGGCCAGGCCGGCCAGCGCCAATACACGAAGTTTCATCAGGTCTCCCGGGATATCAGTTCTTGAACCGCTCCGTCACCGGGCGCCGCCGTCGACGCCGCCCGGTGCGGCACGTCGTCAGAAACGCGCATCGAGATGGAAGAAGACCTGCCGCGGCGCACCGGCCTGCAGGGTCTGGTTGTAGCCTGCCGGATCGGAAGCCACATAGCCGTTGGTGCCGGTGGTGGCGAAGTAGCGCTTGTCCGCCAGGTTGGCGACGTTCAAGCCGAGGCTGAGATCTTTCAGGACCGAGACGGCGCCGACATCGTAGGTCACGCCGGCATTGAGCAGCCAGTACGACGGCACCGCCGAATCGTTGATGTAGGTGATGTAGCGGCGGCCGGTGTACTTGCCGTCGAGCGTGGCGCTCCAGCGGCCGGCGACATAGCTCAGGCCGCTGGTGAGCATCCACGTCGGAATGCCGACCACGTACTTGCCCTTGGTGGCCACCACGCCATTGTTGAGGTAATCGTCCTGGTACTTCGAGTTGTCGTACGACAGCGAATTGAGCCAGCGCACGTGCGCCACCGGCTTCCAGATCAGCGCGAGGTCCAGGCCGCTGCTCTTCACCGAGCCGACATTGTTGAGGATCGCCGAACAGGTCACCACGGCGGGGCATGGCGAGACCGCCAGCAGGCGGTTGCTGAAGCGCGTGTAGTACGCGTCCGCGGACGCCTCGAAGGTGTCGCCTTGCACGCGGTAACCCAGCTCGTAGGTCTGCGACTGCTCCGGCTTGAGCGTGGCCCTGCCGGCGTCGAAGGACGCCTGCGACTGGCTGAACGGCAGGATGCCATAGGCGGCCAGGTTCTTGCTGTAGGACGCGTAGACGTCCTGCCGGTCGTCGAGCTTGTAGTCCACGCCGGCCTGCGGCAGAAAACCCTTGCTGGCTTTCACGCGGCCGGCGGCAAGCGCACTGGTGGCCACCAGCGACCTGGCCGTGGTGGTCGTGTCCAGCGACTTGGCGCCGAAATTCAGCGTGAGCCGGTCATCCAGCAAGTGCAGCGTGTCCTGCGCATATGCCATGCGCGTCGTGGTGTCGTAGTTCTGCAGGAAGCCGCGCAGGAACGGGGCTTCATTCCTGTAGAAATTGCTGAGGTAAGTGTACTGCCCCTCCAGATGGAAATAGTTGCGCTCCTGGTTGTTGTTGGCGTCTTCGCCCCACACGCCCAGTTCGATGTCGTTGTTGCCCAGCGTGAACTGCAGCGAGCCGGTGACGCCGGTACGGTCCAGGCCGTAGTCGGTGGTGCGCATCGCGATCGGCACCGTCGGCGAGGACGCCACGTACGGCGTGGCCCACTGCCCTTCGCCGCGATCGCCGTGGTAGTAACTGCCAAGGTTCAGCGTGGCGGTGTCGGACAGGTTGAACGAGCCGTCCAGGCCCGCGAGGTTGTCCTCGCGGATGCCGCCGCCGGCGTAGTAGTCCACGTCGCCCTTGTCGTAGCCCGCCGGCAGGCCGTTCAACGACGCGGGATACGCGCCCTTGCCGTCGATCGCGTTGGCGATCTGCACGGCCTGGGTCCAGTCCGGCTGCAGATAGTCGTAATTCCAGCCGAGCACGCGCGCGCTGGTCAGCGACAGATCCTGGTAGTCGTATTCCTTGCGCCTGGAGCTGTCGACGAACAGGCTGATGCGATCGCCGTCGCCCCACTGGTACACGCTCTTCAGGTTGAGCTGGTTCGAGCGCTGGTCGCCGTAACCCTTCCACTTGCCGGTATCGGCATGGTCGAACGACACGTAGGTCGAGAAGCCGTGGAAGTCGCCGGTATCGAAGCGCACGAAGGTGCGATGCGTGCTGTCGGAACCGAATGCCTGATCGACCCGTACGCCGGCGATGCTGTCGGGATCGGCAGAATTGAACTGGATGGTGCCGCCGAGGTTGCTGTTGGATGCGGTACCCAACGCACCGGCACCCTGCGCCAGTTCCACCGAACTGAGGTTGTCGCTGGTGATGGCGCGGGTGATCTGCAGGCCGTTGGTCACGCCATAACCCATGTTGCCCAGCGGAATGCCGTCGAGCGTGAAACCGAGCCGGCTCTGATCGAAGCCGTGCAGCGTGATCTGCGTCGACCACTCGTAGGCGCCCCACGGGTCGGACGACTGGAACTGCACGCCCGGCAACTGGTCGAGCGCCTTCAGCGCACTGCTGCCCGGCGGCAACGCCTTGATGTCCTCGCTGCTGACGGTCTGGATCTGGCGCGTCTCGCCGGTGGCCACCACGGACACCGCCTCGAGGGTTCTCGCCTTGCCGGCATTGGCCGTGGGCGCGGCCGCTGCGGATGAAACGGCGGCCGCCGCCGAATTGTCGGCCGGCGCAGCGAACAGCGGCGCACCGTGAATGGCAGCGAGTGTGGCCAGCGCAAGCGCCGTCCGGCGAATCGAGATCGTGCGCAAAGACATGCAGGGTTCTCCGCGCGGCATTCGTCAGGAATGCCGCGACACATGTGGTGGAAAGGGCGACCGGATCGCTCCGGCAGGTGTGCGCAAAGCCTAGGCGGCGAATATGAAGTCGCCGTTACATCCGCATTACCCGCAGGCGCGGAGGGATCACGCCGACCCTGCTTGACAGCCTGTCGAGCGTGGCCGACGATCCTGCACAACACCTCGGCTCTTGGGTTTGCGAAGCATCAGGGAACGGTATGAACAAGCTGCCGCTCGTCATTCCCGCGAAAGCCGGAGGAGACTTTCAACAGCGAATGCCGGTCATCAAGCGCCTTCGGGAGGTTGTCGAGTCGCTGGATCCCGGCTTGCGCCGGGATGACGGATTGTTCGGACATTCCTTGGGAGCCAAATGAGAAATCGGCTACCGCAGCGCAAGATCGCAGACGCGAGCTGGGCATTTTCTGCTGCTGCATTTGCCTTTACATCAGCGTGCTACGGCATACCTTGGTTGCACACGCACAAGCTGTCCGCTGCGTTTTCCGCGCTAGGTTTTTTCTCGATGGCCGCCCATGCCTTCATCCGCTGGATCCAGGCACCTGCCCCGTCAGTTGATCAGCCACGGCGTAAGTTGGGCACCCAATACGGCACTGTTTTTCTCGGCCTGTTCGGCGCACTGCTGGTATTCATTGGAGCGTGGTTGCAGTTCCGGAGCTCTCACCCGTAAGGGCCTTCCCCCACAACCCCATCGGCCGCTCCCGGTCGTTCCCGCCCCTCGCTGCGACCGGACACTTGTCATGTCGGGTTCCTGACAATTTCGACTGGGCCAACGCCGCCTTTTGCAGGAAGATTGCGGTACTGATCGCCATTGCAGGACAACCATCATGAATCCATTCGAACTTGCCTGGGTCATCTGGATGCTTATCTGGCTGGCGCTGTCGTTCTGGAGCAAGCGAACCCAGCGCCACGACAGTGCCGTCTCGCGCATCCTGTATATGCTGCCCCTGCTGTTCGCAGTGCTGTTGATGGTTCCGGAGCACTTGCCCGGCGGCATGTTCGAAGGCCGCGCCGTGCCGTATCTGTCGTGGTTCAATCCGGTCGGACTGGCGCTGACCTGGAGCGGACTGGCATTTTCGGTCTGGGCGCGCGTGTACCTGGGCAGCAACTGGAGCGGCGCGGTCGAGGTCAAGCAGCAGCATGAGCTGGTGCGCGGCGGGCCGTACCGTTTCGTGCGCCACCCGATCTACACCGGGATGCTGGCGGGCTTTCTGGGCAGCGCGATGGCCATGGACGAATGGCGCGGTGCGATCGCCGTGCTGATCGTGCTGGCAAGTTTCCTCTACAAGCTGCGCAAGGAGGAGCGGTTCATGGTCGAGACCTTTGGCGAGGCCTATCTGGACTATCGCCGCAAGATCCGCGCGTTGATCCCGTTCGTCCTGTAGGGGAACTCGACCGACCTGTTCGGTCATCCCGCACGGGGAATGGCGACCCTGCCGTGCTTCGAAGTTCCTCGTGCCTTCCAGTCTGCGACGTCGCTTCAGCCCTCGGGCAACCAGGAGTTCCCATGCCGATCTTGCGCGATCTCGCCATCACCATCCTGTTCGTGTGGCTGTTCATTGACGGCATGGTGGTTTTTCGGCGCATGGCCGGACGGGGGGAGAATCGGGATCGTTCGTCGCTGAGGCTGCTGATGATCGCCGGGCCGCTGCTGTGGATGGTCAGCATCGGTCTGGCGTTCACCGCGATGGGCCGTTTGCAGGTCCCCCTGTTGCAGATGGCCGGCCTGGCGCTGATGGTGATCGGCATCGTGGTCCGCTCGACAGCAATTGCGCAGTTGGGACGTTTGCACACGCCGAACGTGGCGGTGCTCGCGGACCATCAGGTGAAGGACACCGGCCTGTACCGGTACGTGCGACACCCGAGTTATCTCGGCGCGTTGATCGCCTTTGCGGGCTTCGGGTTCGCCCTCGGCAACGGGTGGAGTCTGTTGCTGATCGTGCTGGTGACGCCGGCGATTTACCTGCACCGCATCCGTGAGGAAGAGCTTGCGCTGACCGAGGGCCTGGGCGAGCCGTATCGCGAGTATTGCCGCCGCACGAAACGGCTGATTCCGGGAATCTATTGAAGAGGGGCTTCGTGGCAAGTCGCCCGCCAGCCATGACTTCCGGCCCACGCGCTATTCATAACTTCGCACTATGCTTCAGTCATACCTAAGCGGAAGTGACGACCAGCCGTGGATGACGTTGCCAGCCAGCTGAAGAAATTCCAGAAGGAGCTGTCCAGCGGCACGGTGTCGCTGGTGCTGCTGGCGGTGCTGGCGCAGTCGCGTCAGCCGATGTACGGCTACCAGATCGCCAAGCGGCTGGAAGAAGTGGGCGAGGGCGTGCTGGCCGGCAAGCAGAGCGCGCTGTACCCGGTGCTGCGCAATCTGGAGGCGGCCGGACTGCTGGGCAGCGAAGTCGAACCCTCGGTCAGCGGACCGCCGCGCCGTTACTACCGCATCACCAAACCGGGGCGCGAATCGCTGCGCCAATGGGTCACGGCGTGGACCGCCACCCGCGACTGTGTCGACAACGTCTTGCAAGGAGGGGTGTGATGAACGCGCCACGAACGATCGCCGAATATCTGGACCAACTGCGCGCCGCCTTGCGCGGCGCCGATCCCGCCCTGATCCAGGACGCACTGTACGACGCCGAGGAGCACCTGCGTGCCGAGCTGGCCGAGCAGCCAGGCCGCGACGAGGCGGCGATGCTCGAACACGTGGCGGGCAGCTACGGTGCGCCGGAGGAGGTGGCCGACATCTATCGCGATCAGGAAATCAGGATCCAGCGCGCGATCCGCCCGCCGCCGCCGCCGCAGCGCCGTTCGGTCCTGGGGCGATTCTTCGGCGTGGCCGCCGATCCGCATACCTGGGGCGCGCTGTTCTACATGCTGCTGGCGCTGGCCACCGGCATCTTCTATTTCACCTGGGTGGTCGCCGGCTTGTCGCTGTCGGCGGGCTTCTCCGTCCTGATCATCGGAATTCCCTTCGTCGTGCTGTTTTTCGGCAGCGTGCGCGCGCTGTCGCTGCTGGAGGGACGCATCGTCGAAGCCATGCTCGGCGTGCGCATGCCGCGCCGCCCGCCGTATCCGGCACAGCAAGGCATGCCGCTGCTGAAACGCATCGGTGCGATGTTCACCGACGCGCGCAGCTGGACCACGCTGCTGTACATGCTGCTGATGCTGCCGCTGGGGATCGTCTACTTCACCGTCAGCGTGACCCTGCTTGGCATGTCGGTGGGTTTCATCGGCGCGCCGTTCGTGAAGTTCTTCGGCGGCGTCGACGTGATCAACATGAACATCGACGGCGCCGGCTACCACGGCCCGGGCTGGCCCGGCACCATCGGCCTGTGCCTGCTCGGCGTGGTGCTGCTGTTCGCCACGTTGCACCTGGTGCGCGCAGTGGCCCGGCTGCACGGACAGATCGCCAAGAACCTGCTGGTGAGCACGGCGGTGGTGTGAATCGCGCCGGCACGGGGATCGCGGCCGGCTGCACGCGGGGCGTCCGCCGCACAGGCCGGCTCAGACCAGGCGCAGATCCCGCGGCGTCGCCCCCGGGAACACCGTCTGCATCCGGTCGTCGCTCAGGTTCCAGATGCGCTTGAGCACGCCGCCGATCAGGTCGCGGTAGTTGTTGAGCACCGGATAGTCGCGGTTCTGCAGCAGGTTCGCCGGCGCGACGGCGACCTGCTCGCCGGCGATGCGGCCGCCGGCGACCCTGCCGCCGAGCACCCAGTAGACGGTGCCATGGCCGTGGTCGGTGCCCTTGCCGCCGTTTTCGCGGAAGGTGCGGCCGAACTCGGAGAGCACCACCACCACGGTGTTGTTCCACTCGTCGCCGAGCGCCTCGGCGTAGGCCGCCAGCCCCGCGCCGAGACCGCGCAGGTTGTTCGCCAGGCCGCCGCTGACGCTGCCCTGGTTGACATGGGTATCCCAGCCGCCGAGGTCGACGAAGCCGAGCCGGTAGCGCTCGCGCATCAGGGCGGCGATGCGCTTGGTCACGTCGGCAAAGCCGCCGGCGCCGGGAGCGCCGCGGCCGGCCTGCAGCATTTCGTCGCGCAGCTCCCGCGATATGGTCTGCGGCAACGCCAGGCCGTCCGCGGTGGCGGCCGCCAGCGGCGTGCCCCGGTACATCTGCGCGAGAATCGCCGATTGCCGGGCGTCGAAGTGCGCGCGGGGGTCGCCCCTGAGCAAGATGTTGGGAATGTCCTTGCCGGCGCCCTGGAAGCTCAGCGGCAGCGCGCTGGTGAAGGCGATTGGCGACACCGCGGGCAGCACGCCGGCCAGGCGCGCCAGGAAGCCGGAGCGGAAGCTGCCGCGATGCGCGGTCGGCTCGCCCGACTCGATGTTGTCCTGGGTCTCGAAATGGCTGCGCGAGAGGTCGTCGGTGCCGGCGAACGGCACGAACGCGATCTGCCGCCGCTGCCACAGCGGGTGGATCGAGTCGCGCAGCACCGGGTTCAGGCCCCAGTTCGCATCGAGCGCGATCGCGCTGCGCGGATCGCTTGCGTCGGGCCTGGCGATCGCCAGGGTCGGCCGCGATTCGTAGTAGAAGTCGCTGCCATGCGGCACCAGCAGGTTGTTGCAGTCGTAGCCGCCGCGCAGGAACACCAGCAGGAAACGCGGCAGGTCGGCCGGGGTGGCGAACAGCCGCCCGCAGAACGGCAGGGTGGACGCCGCCGAGGCGCTGGCGGCGGCAAGCAGGAATTCGCGGCGGTTCATCGGGCACCTCGAAGGCAGGGAGACGCGCGTCATCGGTAATTGAAGTCGGGCGAGGAAAGCAGGAAGGTGTTCCATTCCGGCGCCGAGCGGGCCTGGCCCAGCGCGGTGCGGGTGGCCGCGGACAGCTGCGGCGCCAGCGTGCCGCGATACAGCGGCGTGTCCATCGCCGGTACCTCGGGATGCGCCGGCGACGCGTCGCCGGCGGCGGTCAGCAACCGGTTCCGGCCGCTGCCGATGGCGCGGGCGACGTCGAAGCGCCTGGCCATCTGGCCCGAGCCGGACCAGCTCGCGCCGTCGAGCGGCCAGCCGTCCGGGGTGATCCGGCCGAACACCGGCTCGCCCATCCGGTTGAGCCAGTTGACCAGCGGCACCGCATTGCCGATCGGCTTGCCGTCGTAGGCCAGCCGCATCGCCGAGACCAGGAACCGGGTCGGGTCCTTGAATTTCCCGCCGCGGTCGGCCGTCAGCGCCGGCGAGTCGAACATCGTGCGCAGCACGGCGGCGATGTCGCCGTCGGTGCGCTGGAAGGTCCGCGCCATGGCCGCAACCAGGGCCGGCGGCGGCCGGTCGGCGACGAAGTATTCGGCCAGCTGGCGCGAGATGAAGCGGGCGCAGGCCGGCTGGCGGGTGATCAGCGTCACTGCCTGCCCGATCTCATCGAATCCGCTGCCCGCGATGCGCCGGCCCAGCAGCACCTTGTCGCTGAAGTCGTGCTTGTTCGGGTTGAACACGAACAGGCCGTCGCGCACGACCCCGGGCGGCAGGCGCCGGCGGCCCAGGCGCATGCCGGCGCGGGGGCCGATTCCCGCGCCGGTGAGGATCAGCGCCAGCTGCTGCACGTCCTGCTGGGTGTAGCCGGAGCCTACCCCCAGCGTATGCAGCTCCATCAGCTCGCGGGCGTAGTTCTCGTTGGTCCTGCCCCTGGCGTTTTTCGCGTTGTCCAGATAGATCAGCATCGCCGGGCTTTCCAGCGTGGCCATCACCAGGTCCCTGAACTTGCCCAGCGCATGCGGGCGGATGGCGTTTTCCTCGTAGTCCGCGGCGAAGAGCCGCACGCCGCCCTTGGCGGCATAGATGCTGAAATGGTTGAGCCAGAACCAGACCATCTGCTCCTTGATCTGGTCGCCGCCGTAGATCGCGTGCAGCAGTTCGACCTGGGCGTCCTGCAGGTACAGCTGCCGGCGATAGTGCTGCAGGGCCTGCTTCGCGGCGTCCCGGGCGGCGTCGTCGGGCGCATCCTTGAGCCGTTCCCGCTGCCGCCTGAACGCCGCCAGCAGCTGCCCCGGCGGCGTGTCGATCACCGCGAAGCGGTCGAGCATGGCGCGGATGGCCGGCGGCAGCGTGTCGTCGCGGCCGGCAAGCTCGTCGTCCAGGTAGCCCTCGCGGCCCAGTCGTTCGTAGCGCGCCACGCTGGCCGAATCCGGACCGAAGGTGGCGCGTTGCAGCCAGGCGATGTCGTCGCCGCGGAGCGCTTGCGCGGCCTGCGCGGGAGCGGCCGACGCCGCGAAAGCCGCGGCGGCCAGCAGCCAACCGACCGCTGGCCGCAAGGCGGATGCCCGGTGAACGGATGTTGCGCGCATGCCGATCGCCTCACAGCGGAAATACGGAGCTGTCGTCTCCCGGCTTGAACGCGGCAACAGCCGTCCGGATGACATGCGGGTCGCACGGCGGCGATTTGCGCCGTCGCGGTACTGCTCGCGGGCAGCCGGCGAATCCTTTTGCCTGTGGCCGGACTCTATGTCGTGAAGTGCCTCGCGCGACGTCAGGGGCGGTACGGTATGCAGTCGGGTCGGCTGATGAAAATCATCGATGGGCACGCTGCGCGGGAGCTTGCCTGCGCGGGTTTGCGCGCGTCGCCTGCCGGGACGGCGCGGGGCGCGGGTACGGCCGGCCCCGGTCGTCCGACGACCGGCATCGGCGCCAGCGTGCGTGCTCGTTGATGCGCCGCCGCCGCCGGGCGATGTCCGGCGACGGCGCCGATCGAGCGGCCGGGGGGCATTTCGTCGGTTTCAGGCATCGCCTTCGCGGGGGCGTTGGCGCGCGGCTTTTTCGAATCCCCGCGCCACGGGCGCAACTGCAACGAGCTCCTTCGACCATTGCGCCGTCGTGCCTGGACCGCATCGGCAAGAGCCATTCCGCGGCCGGCGCGATTTGCCAGTCGGATCTTTTCCAGGGGTGATTGCAGCATGAACGTGATCAAGCAGTTGAGTCGATGGTTGACGCCGCGGGAAGGCGGCAACATGGCAACCCATGCCGGCGATCTGCTGGCCAGCCTGCTGACCATGGCCTGGTTTGTCGAGGCACGCGACCCCTACACCGGCGGGCATTTGTGGCGCGTGTCGCGTTATGCGCAGTTGCTTGCCGAAAGGGCCGGCTTCGGCCCTGCGGACGTCGCCCGGATCAGCCTCGGCGGGTTCCTGCACGACCTGGGCAAGGTGGGCGTGCCCGATGCGATCCTGCGCAAGCCGGGCCGGTTGACCGAAGAGGAATATGCCGTCATCCGGACCCACCCGGAGATCGGCTCGCGCATGCTGTCCGGTCATCCGTTGGCGTACCTGGTCCAGGATGCGGTGCTGCTGCACCACGAGCGCCCCGATGGCAGGGGGTATCCGCATCGCCTCGCCGGTAGCGCGATCCCCGAGATGGCCCGCATCGTCGGCATCTGCGATGCCTTCGATGCCATGACGAGCTATCGGCCTTACCGGTCCGCACTGCCGCGCGACGAAGCGATCGCGATCATCCACGAACATCGCGGCAGCCAGTTCGATGCGCAGTTCGCCGACGGTTTCGTCGCGCTGGGCAGGACCGGTCGCCTGGACCATGTCATGGGCCATAGCGACGATGGCATCCCGCTGCTTGCCTGCCGCATCTGCGGTCCCACCCTGGTGGTTCATCGCGAGCATGCGGCCGGCCATCGCCTGTATTGCCGCAACTGCGCGGGCGAATACGAACTGGCAGTGCAGGACAACTGCCTGATCGCCAACCCTACCGGCAAAAAGGGCGGTGCCGTCGACCTGGAGCCCGGAACGGACAATGAGCTGATCGCGCGTACCGTGAACGCGGCGGTGGAGGCCTTACCCGTCGCGAAGTTGCTGGCCCTGCCCGGAGTGCCGCATGGACGGGCGTGATGCGGTCCCGCGTGGCGCGTTCGGCCGGGGCCTGCGAAACTGCGACTGCGCCGGGCACGTTGCCCGCGCGACCGATTCCCGATGCCGGAGGATTTCGCGACGATGACTTGCCGATCTGAATGGACCGTGTGTCGCCCCGGCGGCTGCGCCCGGCGGGCAATCGCAGGCGGCGTGGAGTGGCGCCGATGAGCGGGCGGCAGGCACGCATCTGGCATTCCTGGCGCAGCCTGCCCGGCTGGGTGCAGGCCTGGGTGGGACTGCTGCTGGTGCCGGCCAACGCGCTGCCGTTCTTCTTCCTCGACACCTGGAGCGGGCGTGCCGGTGCGCTGGCCGCGCTGGTGGTCGTGGCGACGAACCTGCCGATCATGTGGGTGGCGGCCGGCATGACGCGGGCGATGTCACTGCCGCATCTGCTGGCCTGGATTCCGCTGCAGATCGCCTTGCTGCTGCGCCTGCTGGGGATGGCCGGCGCCGAGCCGCCGTCGCGTGCCGAAGCGGCGCTGGCGGTGCTGCTGCTGGCCGTCAACGGCGTGTCCCTGGTCTTCGACGCGCTCGATTCCTGGCGCTGGCTGAAAGGGGAGCGCGAGGTGCCGGGCGCCGCCGCCTGAACTGCAACCGCGCGGCCGGCCACGCCTGGTCGATTCGCCAACCGCCGACTCGACCAGGCGTGGCGCGGCACGCGCCGGGCCGCTCAGGCCATCATGGCCGGGCGGCGAATGCGCGAATCTCCTCCATCGGCAGGTGGTCGCCCATGTCGCGGCCGTAATAGGCCTTCCGGACGAAGCCGCGCTGGTCGATCAGGAAATCGGCAGGCACCAGCGCCGGATCGGCGCCGAGCAGCGTGGGTGGCGCCAGCGTCATCGCGCGCAGCATGCGGGGCATGCGCAGCATCATGGCCTTGAACAAGGCAAGCCAGGAATGCTCGATGCCGTAGGGCGAGTACACCGCCATCTGCGGATCGGCGATCAGGGTGAACGGCCTCGGCCGGCGTGCCACGAACCGGCGGACGTCGCCATCGTTGGAGCGGAAGAAGGCGATGACCTCCATGCCCTGCGCGTGGAGTTTTTCATATTCGGCGGACAGTTCGTAGACACGCAGGTTGCAGAACGGGCAGCCCGCGTCGCGAAAGAAGCTCAGCAGGACCTTCTTGCCGCGCAGGGCGCTGAGCCGGATACGGTTGCCCTGGATATCGGCGATGTCGAAGTCCGGCGCCTGGGCCGGGCTGGCAATACGCATGTGTTTCCCCTCATCGGTTTGTTGAGCCAGACCAGGCTGCGCCGGGCGGATTCGCCCAGCGGGCAACATGGGCTGCGATGCGTCGGCGGGCACCCAAGGAGGCGCAAGCATCGCGCTTCCCGCCCATACCGGGCTTGCCAACGGGTTCCCTGTGATAGAGGCCGCTGAAAGCGAATTGGATTCAGATGGATCCGGCCGGCGGCGAGCCGTTGCCGCGGCGTCGCCTGGCAGGTCGGCCACGCCGCCTCGCCGACCCGCGGGCACCCTGCGCCATTGCGGCCCGGTCGGGCATCCTGCCGGCGCAGTCGATGGATGCGGCGAAACCGTTCGCGGACCAGAGGGTGGAACCCGCGGTCACCCGGGCCGGATGTTGCTGTCCGCGTCGGCGTCCTGGCGCGGGGACAACCCTCGCAGCCAGGTCCGCTGGATTTCGTCGGCCGACAGGCCGCGGTCGAAAAGAAAGCCCTGGCCGTAGGTACAGCCCAAGCGCTTGACGACGTCCAGTTGTCCGGCGCGTTCGATGCCTTCGGCCACCGTTTCGAGATCGAGGGATTGGGCCAGCGCCAGGATTCCCGCCACTATTTTCTGATCGAGCGGATGGGTGTCGATATGCCGGGTGAATGACTGGTCGATCTTGAGGACGTCCAGCGGCAGGCGATGCAGATAGCTGAGGGACGAATAGCCGGTGCCGAAGTCGTCGATGATGATGGCGATCCCCAGAGCCTTGAGTTCGTTGAGCAGCGCGATGCTTTTTTCGATGTCCACGATCAGCTGGCTCTCGGTGACTTCCATCGCGAGCTGCACGGCGCTGGATCGCAGGCCGGGAGAGTCCAGCAGCAGGCGGATCCGCCGCGCGAAATGAATGTCGCGCAGTTGCACGGCGGATACATTGATCGTGATGGACAGATTCGCGGCACCCAGGCGTGCCCATGCGGCCGCCTGCCGGGCCGCTTGCTCCACGACCCATTCGCCGATCGGCGCGATGAGGCCGCTGCTCTCCGCCAGCGGAATGAATCGCTCCGGGGAGATTTCGCCCCGCGTCGGATGCATCCAGCGCAGCAAAGCCTCGAAGCCGCGCAGGGCGCCCGTGGCGAGGTTGACGATCGGCTGGTAGTGCAGGATGAATTCGTTCCGGCCGATGGCGTCATGCAGCTCCTGCACCAGGACCCGGTTCTCCTGCAAGGCAAGGCTGATATCCGGCGCAAAGAAGCGGATCGACTCCGCGCCATCCCGGTCGGCCTGGGTCAGGGCCTCCAATGCGTGATCGATCAGGTCTTCATGGCTCAAGCCATCGTCGGGGTAGACCGAGGCGCCGATCCTCGCCATCGGGGTGATGTATCCATGCGCCATTGGCACACGAAGCGCGCGCAGGCGGTCGGCCAGTTCCGCGATCTGCCATTCCGCCTTGTCCATGTCGTCGATATCGCTGGTGATGATCGCGAAGCGGGCTCCGGTCAGGACGCCGACGAAATTCGCCGCCGGCAAGTGTTTCGTGATCTCCTCTCCCACCCGCTTGAACAACGCATGCCCCTGCTGCGTGCCCCATTGGCTCACGACCTGCTGGAAGCCGATTTCCAGGACGCTGGCCACCACCTTCTTCCGATTGCCCTGCGCGTGGCGAATGGCATCTGCCAGCCGCTGTTTCAGGAGTACGTCATTGGGCAATCCGGTGATCGGGTCGTGGGTGCTCGCATGCGCCAGGACCTGTTCGGTGGCGATCAAGTGCAGTCCGAAGGCGGCGTCGTGGGCCACCTGCTCGATCAGCTGGATCTCCTCGACGGAGAAGTAGTCGGCCTCGCGCGCATACAGGGTGAGAACCCGGCGACGTCCTTCCGCGGTCACTCCCATCGGTACGGCCAGGGCCGACCCGATGCCGAGCTGTTGGCCCAGCGCATGCCATGCCGCGGTCGACGCGTCCGTGAGAAAGCGGTTGCTCACGGATGCGGCGCCGGTCCGTGCGGCTGTCGCGGCGGGCCCTTGGCCTGCGGCCACCGTGTCGTCCAGCGGCACGACCAGATCGGCCAGGAAGGAGGACTCGGCGCCCGCCCAGCTGACGGGTTCGAGCCGCCCGGTCTCGGTGTTCGCCTCGCCGACCCATGCGAGCGGCAGACCGTCGACCGCGCATGCGCTGGTGCAGATGGTATCGAGCAGCTGCGCGGTATTTTCGCGACGGAAAATCGCGGCGTTGATGGCCGCCAGAACCGCCTGAAGCTGATTGGTGCGCTTCAGTGTCCGCAAATGCAGGATGTTCTGCTGGGAGTGCCGCTGGATGCCTTCGGCCATCCGGTCGAATGCCATGGCTACCCGCGAAAACTCGCCGGTGCCAGGCGCCAGGCCGGTACGCGTGTCCAGGTCGCCGTGCGCCAGGCGATCGGCCGCGCGGGTCAGCAACAGCGCCGGCCGCATGATCAGGCGGTCACTCGCAAACCACACCAGGGCGAGCATCAGCAGCAGCGCCAGGAACAGCAGTGCGACGCTGACGCGAAGCTGCTGCCAGGCACCCTGGTACAGATCCTGCCGAGCGAGGTCCAGCAGGATGCCGTCGGGCATGCCGGGCGCGCCCAGCGGAATCAAGGCGATCAGGTTGGTTCCGGCCCGGAAGATGACCGGACCCTGCGTCGGCGCGAGCCGGCGCTGTATGTCGAGGCGCGAAAGATCGGCGGCCGACAATGGTTGCAGGCGCCGGCCGGCGGCCGTCGCCAGCTCGGTGCTGTGGCCGCTGGCATCGACGATGACGACGCGGGCCTCGTTGGCGATGGGGTCGTCGGCGAGGTCGAACGCATGGCTGAATTTCATCGATTCGAACACGACCTGGCTCGCGGCGCCGGCGGTGCGCAGGGCGCGCAGGACGACGAGACGAGGCAGCCGTTCCCCCGGAGCCGTGACCAGCGCGCTGATGGGCCGCGCTGGCGCGTCCAGGGCAAGTCGTACGAGATCGCGGGCAAGCGGCGTTCCGACCCTGCCCGGTTGCGGCAGGTCGCACACGATTTGCCCGTCGCCGGCTGCGATCCCCACGTCGAGATATTCGCGACTTTGCTGCGCGAAGCTCACCAGGGCCGCCGGACAGGCCCTTTCGTGACTGGACATGTGGCTGGTCGCCACGACGATGTCCGAGGCGGCCTGTTCGACGGCGGTCGCCGAGGCGTGCGTCACGCGTTCGAGGGCGTGCATCAGGGAGGCCCGTGCGGTCTGTTGCGCGTGCTCCATCATGCTGACCGCGTTGAGCGCCCCGACGATGAAACCCGGCAACGCGGCCAGCACGACGAGTGCGATCAAACGGCTCCGCAGGCTGCCAAACAAGCTACGCATGCTCTTGCGACCTCTGGCGATCAGACGAACATGCTCAAGCATACCGACCGCCGCTGCCGGCAAGGCGCGCGTTCAGCCCACTCGAACCGAGCCGTGCACGCTTGGCGAGTTCGTCCGGAAATTTACCCTATCCCCGCATGCCTAGGAAGCTTCGCGTACCCAACGCAGGCGGCCGGAGGCCAGCAGTCCGTCGAGTTCCGGCGCCAGCGGAGCGCGCAGGATTTCCGCCGGCATCGGCGCAGTGGCGACCAGCCCGACACAGGCGTTGCGCCCGTCCTGCTTGGCGCGGTACAGGGCGAAGTCGGCCAGTTCCAGCGCCGCGTCGAACGTCGAGTTGTCGGCGTAGGCGGCGAGGGGATGCAGGCTGAAGCCGATCGAACAGCTCAGTTTGATCTTGCCGCCGCGGCCATCGGAGAAATCCTGCGCGGCGATATCGCGGCGCAGGCGCTCCGCGATAACCAGCGCCTTCGCCGCATCGACGTCGCGCAGCAGCAGCAGGAACTCCTCGCCGCCCCAGCGCAGGGTGATGTCGTTGTCCCGTCGCGCGGCCAGGAGCAGGCGGCCGAGCGCGCACAATACGGTGTCGCCCACGGCGTGGCCGTAACCGTCGTTGACGCGCTTGAAATAGTCGACGTCGATTTGCAGCACCGCAATGCATTCGCCGCCGGCAAGCACCTCGGGCAGCCGCATCAGCAGGTAGCGCCGGTTGTGCAGCGCGGTCAACGCGTCGGTGTGGCTTTCCTCGGCCAGCGCAAGGTTGGTCACGCGCAAGCGTTCGATGGTTCGCGCAAGCTGCTCGGTGCGCAGGGCGACCTGTTTTTCCAGCCGCGCGTTGCGGCGGCGCTGCGTGCGCAGACTCCACGCGACCAGCAGGAAGATCGTCAGGCACAGCAGCAGCAGCGCCGTGCCGCGCACCAGCGCACGTTCGTACCAGCGCGGTTCGATCCGGATCGCCAGATCCGCCTCGGGACCGAACCCGGAAGCGCCGGCAAGCGTGGCAGCCACCCGGAAACGGTATTTGCCGGGCGGCAGGTGGGTGTAGAACGCGCTGCGCCGGACGCCCGCATCCTGCCACTGGGTGTCGTAGCCCTGCAGCTGATAGCGGAACTTCAGCGTGCCGATGCGCAGATAGGGCGCGGTGTATTGGATCGCCAGATCGCGCGTTCCCGTGCGCAGGTCCACGGGGGCGCCCGGCAGCAACACGCCGTCATGTTCGATGGATTCGATCAGCGCCGACGGCGGCTTCGGCGGGGCGCCGAGCGCGCGCGTATTGAGCTCGAGCGCGCCATCGGTCGTGCTGTACCAGATGACATCGCCGTCGACCAGGCTGCGCGCGCGGGCGCCGCCGTTGCAGCAGTGCACGGGGCGCAAGCTGGTGGCGCGCGCCTTGCCGGCGACCAGTTGCGGCGCGACCCGGCGTGCCGGCGAACCCGGCAGCGGCAGCTGTGCCAGCGGCAGCCGCCATGCGCCGACGATCGAGCCGACGAAGAGTTGGCCGTTGAGCACGTCGAGCGTCCAGGCGTTGTCGCTGGGCAGGCCGTCCTTGCTGCCGGTCATGCGCAAGCGTCCGCCGACCATGACGCCCACGCCGGCATCGGCCGTGGCGATACCCAGCTTGTCGTGGTCCAGCATGGCCACGCGGGTGATGAAATGGCCACGCAGAGGCTCGGCCCACCCGGGCACCGTCAGGCGGCCGTCGCGCAGTTCGCGCACGCCGTCCTCGGTGCCCAGGTACAAATGGTCGGGCGCCAGTGCCAGGATCGAGCGGATCGTCCGCGCGGCGGCCGTCGCGCCGGGGTCGGCGCGACTGAGCGTGCCGGCATGCCAGCGGTACAGGCCGCCGGAAGTGCCGATCCAGAAATCGTCATCGGCGACTTCGCGGATGTCGTTGATCTGCCAACGGTCCAGCGCGGACAACGCGGGCGGGGTGACATTGCGGTCATGGTCGTAGACCGCGATGCCCGCGCGGGTGCCGATCCACAGCCGGCCCCGACGGTCGTAGTACAGATCGTAGGCCGAAGGGTTCGGCAGCGCGCTGCCCGGGATCAGCGGACGTACCTGCCGTCCGTCGAAGACTTCCACGTCGGAGTTGGTGCCGAGCACGATCTTGCCGTGCGGTCCGCGCACGACGCTCCAGACCAGTGGATCCACCACGCCGTCGCGGGTCGATACGCGTCGCGTCCAGCCGTTCCAGACCCGGAACAGGCCGCCGATATGCGTGCCTATCCACAGATTGCCTGCGCGGTCCTGGCACAGCGACTGGATCCACGGATCGCGCATGATATCGGTATCAGCCACCCGCTCCAGGCTGGCATCAGGCAGGCGCCGGTAAAGCGCCGGTACGGTGCCGATCCACAACGTGCCGCCGCGATCGGTCAGGAGACTTTCGATCGAGGTGGTGTCGAGTTCCTTGCCCAGCCCGGAGGGAAGTATGCGATTGCCGTCCATGCGCATCAGCCCGAGGCGCGTGCCCAGCCACAGGACGCCATGCGTGATGGCCATGCTGGTGATGCCCGCCGGCTGGCGCGTCATGGTGTCCGGTTTCACGCAGGTCACGTCCGGCCGATCCAGCGTTCCGGCAAGACGGCAGACGCGGTCCAGGCCGCCGATCCACAGCAGCTTGCCCTCGCGCAGCAGGCTGTATGCCGGGCCGCTGTAGCCGGAAACCTTCACGATCCGGCCATCCCGTACCCGCGCCAGACCGCTCGATGTGGCCAGCAGCGGCGTGCCGTCCCCGGCATCGACGATCGCCGTGACCGCATCGCCGCCAAGCGCCGTGAAATGTCCGTTGCGTTCGCGCAACAGGCCGTGCGCGCCGCCGAACCACACGTGCCCCGATGGATCCGCCCAGATGGCGGTGAGCATGCTGGTGTCGACGCCGGCGCTGGCGCGGTCGAACGTGACGAATTGCGTGCCGTCGAACCGCGCCACCGCGAGCTGGGTGTTGATCCATAAAAAGCCCGCGCGGTCCTGCGCCATGCCGAGCACGGTGATCTGCGGCAGGCCCTGCTCGACGCTCCAGTGATCCAGAATCAAGGCGTGGAACGGCGTCTGTGGGTCCAGGGTGGCGGCTGCCCGTGTACCCGAGACACAGATCAAAAGCGCGAACAGGATCGCTGGCAGTTGCCTTGCCATGCCCCCCCTTGTGAATGACATCGATACGTTCCGGATAGCATCAAGCCTTGCGGCGATCTTGCCCGGTTAACGGATGCCCGACAAGCTTCACCGGTGCGGGTATGGCCTTGCCAGCCGAAGCCGGCCGGGTCCAGGTTGCCGGCGGGCGATGGCTGCCGCCGCGGCGCAGGCCAATCGCATCATTCCTCGCGGGCATCGGCCAGCACGTGGATTTCCGTGTCGCCGATGCGGACGGTCCGGCCTGCGTGGACCTTGCAGGTCTTGCGCAGTTCGATCTGCCTGTCCACCGATACGGCGCCGCTGGCGACCAGTTTCTTGCCGGCGCCGCCGCTGTCGCACAGGCCGCAGAGTTTCAGCAGCATGTTGAGTTCGACGTAATCGCCTTCCAGTTCGAATTCGATGATGGGCATGGTTTTCCGCGGCGAAGGGCGTGGATCGGGGCGAGACGGCTTCGGGTACCCGGCCGGCATCGCCATCGTTGCCGGGCGACGCGGCGAATGCAAGCCATGACACGCCGTGGCTGTGCCGGGCAGGATGCCGCAGTCCGCTGCCGCCGGCCGTGTGCAGCGTGCCGGCCGGACGGTGGCGCCGGGCATGGTTTGCCGCGATAGTTGCGGGTATCGAACCCACGGAGCCGCCGATGTCGCTGCGAACCTTCCCTCCGCGCCTGCCCGCACCGGGGCTCGCGGCCTGTTGCGCCTTGCTCGCGTTCGCCGCCGGCGCATCGGCACAGGTGCCGGCAACCCCGCCCGCTCCGCGCCCGCCGATCGGCACCCACGACACCGTGCGGCCGCGGTTGCCTGCGCAGTTGCAGGATTTCAGCGCCTACGTCGACAGCGCGCGCAAGACCTTCGACGTGCCGGGCATCGCCGTGGCCATCGTCAAGGACGGCAAGGTGGTACTGGCCAAGGGTTTCGGCGTGCGCGAGCTGGGCCAGCCGGCGAAGGTGGACGCGCACACGCTGTTCGCGATCGCCTCCAACACCAAGGCGTTCACCGCCGCGGCGCTGCAGATGCTGGCCGACCAGGGCAAGCTGGACATGGACGCGCGGGTGATCGACTACCTGCCCGGGTTCCGCATGAGCG